>NC_014159.1 GCF_000092225.1 Tsukamurella paurometabola DSM 20162 | reverse complement strand
TGATGCCTGATATGCGAATCTTCAGCGACCGCCTAAAACAGGAATTTTATATGCGCAAGATCGTGATTGGCGCTGCTACGCTAGCGCTACTGTGCTTATCGTTTTTGTCGTATACAGCAGCCTCTCCGGCTCTAGCGGCGCCTGTTGAAAACGATATGGTTGCACCCATCGGATGGAAAGTTGCTAGCGGTGCAGCAGATGTCGATCACCCGCTTGACTCGTCCGGATTAGTCAATCCTAGTGGGCTATCAGAGACTTCTCCTTCGCCCGGTTCGCAGTTCGATGCTCGAACCATCATCGGGCCTGACGATCGCGGGCAGATTCAAAATACTAGAGCGTTCCCCTATCGCGCGATAGGTCAGGCGACTTACGACTCTGGGGTATTAATCGGATACGTCTGTTCGGCCTGGCTAGCATCGGCCGACACGTTGGTAACAGCAGGTCACTGCGTACACAACTTGTTCGATGACGGAATCGTACGAAATTTCGCATTTAGCCCTGCTCGAAACGGGAGTTTGAACCCATGGGGCACCGTACAAGCACGTGAAATATGGACCGATAAATACTACAACATCAAGTCAGGCCGCGACTGGGCGGTAATCAAACTTGCCGAGCCGATTGGAAGCACCGTCGGGTGGCTAGGTATGACAAAGTCCACTTCTATCAGCTCTTCTCTAGGACAGCAGGCGACGATAACAGGGTATCCCGCCGACAAGCCTTACGGCACGCAGTGGTCGGCCTCAGGAATGATTGACAATGAGACCCCCCAGTACCTTCAGTATACAATTGATACATTCGGCGGCCAGAGCGGGTCGCCATTGTATCGAAGCGCAAGGGCACTGGGGATACACGTCAGCGGAACAGCATCGCACAACAGCGCTACTAAGCTCTCGGAGCCGCTCTTTGATGTAATTGTCAACCTATCGCGAAGGTGAATCCCAAAGGATGAATAGCAAGAATTTAGGTCCGGCCGAACACGCTTCAAGCGATCCTGAAACTCTTGTTTTGACTCCCCAGTGGTCGGCAGCACAGAAGATCTGTTTCCGACTGCTATTCACTCTGGGATCTGGGCTGCTTATTCTTGTAATTTACAGTAACGCTGGCCTTGCACCAATACTGCGCATTACCGGAGTGCAGTGGGTTGTTTCCCAGATTGGCAGTTACGTTAGCCGTGGAGACTCCGTCGCTATCGGTACGGGCAGCGACCAGGCATGGCAGTGGTACATGCTCTTAGGCTGGGCGATCCTCGCTGTCATCATCACAGCGGCCTGGACAGCACTGGACCGTTCCCATCAGAACTATCGCGGCCTCGCTGGTCTGCTCCATGTATTCACCCGCGTAGGGCTTGCACTATCTTTGATCATCTACGGGCTCGCTAAGGTTCTTCCGACGCAGATGGGGTACATGGCCTTGCCTGCATATCAGCTACAACTCGTCGGCGATACTAGCTTGTTCCACACGCTGTGGGGTTTCATGGGAGCCTCGACGCCCTACTCGGTAGCTGTTGGCCTAGTCGAGCTGGTCTCTGGCATACTCTTGCTGTGCCGTCGCACATGGCTCTTCGGGGCCACCCTGGCCATCATCGCAACTGTCCAAGTTCTACTACTAAACCTTTTCTATGACGTACCGGTAAAGATCGTGGCCAGTGCTTTGACCATTGCAGCATTTGTAGTCCTTGCCCCCGGTTGGCGAAATCTCTGGTACGCACTAACGAACCAGCCGGGCGTCCCGCCACTGACGCTTTGGCCAGCTAGCGGTTCAGGCCGCGCTGGCATATCGGTCGTTGGAACAATAGTGAAATGGCTGGCAGCGAGCCTTATTATAATCAACCACGGCACCGCTGGCGCAATCGGACTATACATTCTGCACACTCCTCGGAGCGACTTAGATGGAGTATGGAGCGCCAACGAGTTCACAATTAATGGTTCACCTGCACGCGTCGAAGATCGCCCTTGGACGAATATGTCTATCACGCTGCGCGGCAGCGACACCAACCCCGCTTTAGCTCCCGCGAGCAAACGCTACGATACCCTCGTTTCCCAGGATTCCACTGGTCATACTGTCGCCTGGCGGCTTGAGCAGACAGGAGTCGAATTAAACCTCCGAGCCGGAGGCAATGGGCCACGCGTAAAGATAACGACAAATCAAGTCAGTCATGACTTGCTGTATATTTCAGGCACCATCGGCGGCAATAAGATCGAAGGAAAATATGTCCGGCGTGCGATGCAACGAGAGAACTCCATAAGGCTGGTCCAGCCAGATGCGCAAAATTCTTCGCGCTGATTTCCTCTCGCGCCGCGCGAGCTTGCACAGTATGCAGGCGAAGGAACCTGCCAGAACATCAAGGACCACGGGGTGCGCATGAGTCTCAAACAACCGCATCAGCACGATGCGGCAGAGGTGGCCGCTAGGGGCAACTACCGGCCGACCGTGTTGCTGGGCGAGCCCATCGCCTCGACAGCGCGCCTGCGGGCCGCGCGCGCCGACATGCAGAACGTGATGTCGTCATCTTTTGGGCTTTTTCACGCGGTCCAACCTTCCCCTCTAGGACGATTGTCGTGACGTCTCACGATGAACTTCTGTGCCTGCATACGCCAGCTGGATTCTGAATCCTGTTGGAGTGCAGCACAATTCGCCGATAATCCACGTTATGACACTTCGAAGCGCCATAATTGCACTGGATGCATAATCCCCTGGGACACTCGACGGGCTGATCAGCGGGTCCAGACCACCGACCGGCTGGCAAGTGTTGACGAGCGGTCACCGGGCACGCCTTCGCTCCGAATGGTCGCGTAGTAGTCGAGGAGGCCAGGGTAGGCGTCATCAACCGCGTCGAGCACGGCGTACACGCCGAGCACGCTGAAACTCGTTGTGGGGGTGGCAATCCTCTCACTGCGCCCGTATTCCCGATCTCGCTCGATTCGAAGGCTAGAGTTCGCCCCACGTGATCGCCGCAGGGATGGGGACTGACCTGATCAGTGCCCATAAGGCGGGTTCGACGGTGCCCGGCTCGCCCGGACCGGCCGTTGCGGGTCTGGCTTCACAGTGTGGCGCGACCGCTCCCCCATGGGGATTCCGCATCCGGCTCGGGCAGCATTGCGCGGGTCATCTGAGCAGGCCGCGCAACGCCTTCTTGTCCACTTTCCCGACCGCGGTGAGCGGCAGGTCGTCGATGACCCGCACCCGGTCCGGCAGCTTGAACGCCGCGAGACCCCGGCCGGTGAGATGGTCCCTGACCTCGGCCAGGGTGAGCAGCCGCCCGTCCGTGACGAGCACGGCGCAGGTCCGCTCCCCCAGCACGGGGTCCGGGAGTCCGATCACCCCGGCCTCGCGGACCGCCGGGTGCGCGAGCAGGGCCTCCTCGATGTCGTCGGGGAAGATGTTCTCCCCGCCGCGCACGATGGTCTCCTTGATGCGTGAGACGTATTCGATCGAGCCGTCCGGCCGGATCCGCACCTGATCGCCGGACCGGTAGAAGCCGTCGGAGGTGAACGCGCGCCGGTTCGCGGCACCGGCCCGGTAATAGCCGCGGATCGTGTACGGGCCACGGGTCAGTAGCTCGCCGACGGTGCCCTCGGGCACGTCCTCGCCGTCCTCATCGACCACCCGCAGCTCGTCGAACGGGCTCATCGGAATGCCCTGCGTGGTGGCGACGACGTCCGGGTCCGCGCCGATCCGGGTGAGGTTGATCAGCCCCTCGGCCATGCCGAAGACCTGCTGCAGGGTGCCGGGGAAGGCCTCCTGTGCGGCGCGGGCGTCGGGCTCGGCGAGCTTCGCCCCACCGACCTGGAGCAGTCGCAGACTCGTCACGTCCGCGCTCTCCCAGGCCCGCGCGGCGGTCCACAGCTGCGCCAACGCCGGGACCAGCGCGGTCACCGTCACGCGGTGCTGCTCGATCAGCTCCAGCGCGGAGTCGGGGCTCGGATCGCGCGTGAGCACCACGCGGCCGCCGGTGAGCAACGCGCCGATCAGGCCCGGGCAGGCCAGGGGGAAGTTGTGCGCTGCGGGCAGTGCGACCAGATACACGTCGTCCGGGCCGAGCCCGCACACCGCGGCGGCCGTACGGGCGTTGTACAGGTAGTCCTCGTGCGTGCGCGGGATGAGCTTCGGCGCGCCCGTGGTGCCGCCGGAGATCAGGAACAGTGCGGGTGTCGTGGGATCGGGCCGCACGTCCGGGCTGTCCGACGGTGCACCGTCGACGAGCGCCCGGTGGGGGCCGGGGGCACCGTCGACCAGGACGGAACGGACGGCGGGCACCCGGCCGCGCAGCTCGGTGCCCAGATCGCGGTAGTCGTAGCCGGTCCGGTCGTCCGCGCAGATGTAACCGACGGCGCCGGAGGTGGCCGCGAGGTGTTCGATCTCGGCGATCCGGTGCGCGGGCAGTGCCATCACCGGCAGCACTCCGGCGCGGAGCAGCCCCAGGAGGGTGACGACGAACTCGACGGTGTTCGGCAGGTGCAGCACCACCACATCGCCGGGGGCGAATTCGCCGGCGAAGCCGGCGGCGCGCGCCGCGGACGCGGAGTCGAGTTCTGCGCGGGTGAGGGAGCGCTCTTCGTCGAGGACGGCGGGTAGCGACGGGTCGGTCCGTCCGGTTCCGAGGATCGCGCTCCACAACGGGAGCCCCTCGTACAGGCGCGCCTCGACATAGCGTCGCCGCTGCTGAGGGGGCAGATTCACGAAGTCGGCCGCGCTGGGAGATACGAATGTCACATCGTTGAGATTAGCCCAGGCTCCCCTAAGGGGGTTACGCTCCACGTCATTACCCGCCCCATCCGGACCCAGGAGGTTGCCGATGTCGGTCGCGATCGACGGCCCGCTCGCCGACCCGTTCCCCTCCGTCACCGAACTCGGCCGCGGCACGGGTCACCGGCTGTGCGCCACCTGGGCCGCCGCGGGACTCGCGGACGAGTACGTGGTCTACGAAGCGCCGGCCGGCCTGGTCTTCGCCGGCGGGGTGCGCGCCCGCATCCGGCTGACGGCGACCGATGTCACCGTCTCGGTCGAAGGCGACGCCGACACCCGGACCTACCGCGGGGCACCCGCCGCCGCCCTCGCCGCGGCCCTGGCCCGGCTGCCGTTCCACCGGTGGCGGGTGTACGGGTGGACCGCGTTCGAGTTCACCTCGCACCTGAGCGCCGGCCTCCGCAGCGGAGTACTCGCGGAGCTGGTCGTGCCCGAGTTCGAGATCCACGTGGCCGCCGACGGCACCGTCGACCGCACCGGGGTGCCCGCCGGCGTGCTCGAGCGGCTCGCCGCGATCGCACCCATCGCCCCGATCGATACCGTGAGCTGCCCGGTTGACGTCCGGCGCTCCGGCGACGACGGCTACCGCGCGCGCGTCGCCGCGGCGATCGCCGAGATCCGTGCCGGCGCCTACGAGAAGGTCATCCTGTCCCGGCGGCTGCCGGTCCCGTTCCCCGTCGACGTACCGGCGAGCTACGCGCTCGGCAGGGACTCGAACACCCCCGCGCGCTCGTTCCTGCTGCGGCTCTCCGGTCTGGAGGCCGCCGGCTTCTCCCCCGAGATCGTGGGTGCGGTGCACGCCGACGGCACCGTCGAGACGCAGCCCCTGGCCGGGACCCGCGCCCTGCACATGGACGGGACCGACCCGCAGGCGCTGCGCGCCGAGCTGCTGAGCGATGCCAAGGAGATCGTCGAGCACGCCCTGTCCGTACAACTGTCCTGCGCGGAGGTGGACGCGATCGCCGTACCCAGTACACGCATGGTCAGCGAGTTCATGACGGTCCGCGAGCGCGGCAGCGTCCAGCACCTCGCCTCGACGGTGATCGGCAAGCTCGCGACCGGCGTGTCCGCGTGGGAGGCGCTCGACGTGCTGTTCCCCGCGGTCACCGCGTCGGGCATCCCCAAGGCTCCGGCGGTGGACGCGATCGCCCGGCTCGAGCCGCACCCCCGCGGCCCCTACGCCGGCGCGGTGGTCACCGCCTCGTCCAACGGCGAGTTGGACGCGGCGCTGGTACTGCGCTCGCTGTTCTCGACCGAGGACGGTGCATGGCTGCAGGCCGGAGCGGGCGTCATCGCCCAGTCCGATCCGCAACGCGAGTTCGAGGAGACCTGCGAAAAGCTCGCCTCCGTCGCCCCGTACCTCGTCCGGAGGGCGGCGCGATGAACGAGATGATCCGTATCGAGGGGCTGCGACGCACGTTCGGCGCGGTCACCGCGCTGGACTCGATCAGCTTCTCCGTCCCCGAGGGCAGCGTGCTGGGCCTGCTCGGGCCCAACGGCAGCGGCAAGACCACCACGGTCTCGATCTTGTCCACCCTGCTCACCCCCGATTCCGGGCGGGCGGAGGTGGCGGGCTTCGACGTGGTGCGCGACGCGGCCCGGGCGCGCGAGTCGATCTCGCTGACCGGTCAGTTCGCGGCGCTGGACCAGGCCCTGACGGTGCGCGAGAACATCGCGCTGTTCGGCCGCCTGACCGGCCTGCGGCGCGGCGACCTCGCCGGCCGCACGTCCGCGCTGGCGCAGACCTACGGGCTCGGCGAGTTCCTGGACCGGCGGGTGGGCGCACTGTCCGGCGGTATGCGCCGCCGCGTCGACATCGCCTGCGCGCTGGTGACGCGCCCGCGAGTGCTCTTCCTCGACGAACCGACCACCGGCCTGGACCCGCAGAGCCGCGCCGCGGTCTGGGACGCGGTACGGGCGCTCCGCGCCGACGGCATCACCGTGCTGATGACCACCCAGTACCTCGCGGAGGCGGACGAGCTCGCCGACGACGTGGTGGTGCTCGGCGCGGGCCGGGTCCTGGCCCAGGGCAGCCCCGCCGAGCTCAAGCACCGCGCCGGTGCATCGCGCTGCGAGATCGTCCTCGTCGAACCCGGCCGGGTCGACGGGGTCGTAGCGCGGCTGAGTGCACGCGGCCACGACGCGCACCGCGCCGCGGACGGCGTCGTCGTGGTCGCCGCTCCCGACGGCCAGGCGACGCTGCTCGCGGTGCTCGGGCTGCTCACCGACGTGCCGCTCGTCTCCGCCGGACTGCGGCCGCCGAGCCTCGACGAGGTCTTCCTCCAGCTGATCGACGACGATCCCGAGCAGGTGACGGCGTGAGCATCGTGGAGCACCCCCGGACCTCGGTGCCGCTGCTGCGCGCGACGCGGGTGCTGGCGGCCCGCGGGGTCCGCGGCGGCGTGCGCGAGGGCGACCTGGTGTTCGCGATCGCCGCGCCCGTCCTGTTCTTTCTGTGCTTCTACACGCCGCTGCACCGCTCCTTCGAGGCCGCCGGAGGCGATTACGCGCAGTACCTCGCGCCCGTGATCACGCTGCAGGCCGGCCTGTTCACGGCGATCGTCGCCGGACAGCGCGCCGGTCAGGACCGGGCCACCGCCGCCACCGAGCGTCTCGCGACGCTCCCGGTGCCGCGGGTCGCGCCCACGCTCGCACGGCTGCTCGCTATCGGCGCGCGGGCGGCGATCACGATCGCGACCGCGACCGCGATCGCCGCCGTCTTCGGGTTCCGGCTGCACGGGCTCGTGCCGGCGGTCGGCTATTTCGCGCTGGTCCTGGTGGTCACGCTGGCGCTGTCGGCGCTGGCCGACGCGCTCGGCTCGGTCACCGCAGCACCCGAGCGGATCGGCGAACTGCTGATGCTCCCCCAGGTCGTGCTGGTGATGGCGTCGACCGGCCTGGTCCCGGCGGCGGCCTTCCCCGAATGGATCCAGCCGGTGGTGCGCAACCAGCCGGTGTCGGTCTTCGCCGACGCCCTGCGGGGCCTGGCCGACGGTGACTCGGGCGACCCGACCGCGGCCCTCATCTGGGCCGCCGCGCTGGTCGTGGTCGGCGCACTCGCCTGTGTGCTCGTCGCGCGCAAGGACGCGCGCCGATGAGCACGCGGTCGGGCACCACGAGCGGCACGGTCACCGTCGACCGCCGCGCCGTGCCGCTGGCGCCCGCGACCCTCGTGGTGGCGGGGGCACTGCTGCGGGCGTGGTCGCGCAGTCCGGTCGTGCTGGTGCAGGCCATCGCGTTCCCGGCGTTCCTGCTGGCGATGTTCCAGCTGGTGCTCGGCAAGACCGTCACCGCGATGGGTGCGGGCACCAGCATCTACGCCAACGCCGGCCTGATCGCGCTGGTCAGCGCGCTGTACGGGAGCCTGGCGACCGGGCTGAGCTTCATCACCGAGCGGGAGTCGGGCGTCCTGTCCCGGCACGCGACGATGCCCGTGCCCCGAGCGGCACTCCTGGCCGGCCGCCTCGTCGCCGAGGCGGGCCGGACCGCGGTGAGCACCGCGCTGCTGCTCGCGATGGCGGTGGTCCTGGGCCTGCGGTTCACGCAGGGTCCGCTCGCCGCGGCGGCCGCCTACCTGGTGCCGATCGCCTTCGGGACGGCGTTCGCGCTCGTGGTGCTGGCGTTGGCGGCGGTCACGGCCGGGACCCAGATGGTGCAGTTGTTCGGCGGCGTCTTCCTGCTGCTGATGTTCTTCGGCACCGGCTTCGTGCCGGCCGACCAGTACCCGGTGTGGCTGCAGCCGATCGTCCGGTGGCAGCCGCTGAGTCCGGCGACCGACCTGATGCGGGGCCTCACCGAGGGCGGTCCCGTCGCCGTCCCGCTGCTCGCGACGGCGCTCTGGATCGCCGGCATCCTCGCGTTCGCCTTCCCGGTCGCGCTGCGCGGCTTCGCGGGCGCGGCGGTCCGGCGCTGATGCACCGCCCTCATCGACAAGGAACGAACGAGCACATGAGCGAACCCAGCAGTGCCCTCGGAACCGACTCCGCACCGGCGATCGGCCTCGATGAGGTACGGGCGACGATCGCCGCAGCCCTCGACCTCCCGGTGCACGAGGTGACCCCGGACGCCGACCTCATCGGCCTCGGCCTCGACTCGCTGCGCATGATGGCGCTGGCCGGGGGTTGGCGGAAGCGCGGCGTGGCGATCAACTTCGCCCGCCTCGCGGCCGAGCCCACCGCCGCGGCGTGGGCATCGCTCCTCGCCGCCGCTCCTGCTGTGCCCCTGACACCCGACCCCGCCCCGGCACCGCCGGCACCCCCGGCCGATCCCACCGACGCCTTCGCCCTGGCCCCGATGGCCCACGCCTACTGGGCGGGCCGCCAGGCCGCCGAGCTCGGCAGCGTCGCGGCGCACCTGTCCGTCGAATTCGACGGTGCCGGCGTCGACCCGGATCGGCTCCGCGACGCCGTGCACAGCGTGGCGCAGGCCCACCCGCAGCTGCGAGCGCGGATCCTGCCCGACGGCACCCAGCGCATCGGCCCCGACGCCACCCGGGTCAGCGTCGTCGACCTGCGCGGCGCCGACGCGGCGCGGGTGCGCGCAGAACTCGACCGGCTGCGGGACGAGCGCACCCACCAGCTTCTCGACATCGCGGCCGGCCGGATGTGGGACGTGACCCTCACCCTGCTGCCGGAGGGTGCGAGCAGGCTGCACGTGGACGTCGACATGATCGCCGCCGACGCGGTCAGCTACCGGATCCTGATGCGCGATCTCGCGGCCGCGTACCGCGGCGAAGCGATCGCCGCACCGGACTACCGGTACCGCGACTACCTGGACCGGCCTCCGGTCGACGCCGCCGTCCGCGCCGACGACGAGCGGTTCTGGCGGGCGCGGGTGCCGGAGCTCCCCGGCGCCCCCGAGCTGCCCCTGTCCGCGGCCGGACGCGCGGGCACGGCGCTGCGGGTGCGGCGGATGCACCACCGGGTCGACGGCGCCGGGAAGGCGGCCATCGAGGCGGCGGCACGCACCCGCGGCGTCACCCCCGCGATGGCTCTGGCCTCCGTCTTCGCCGCCACCGTCGCGCGGTGGAGCGCCGCCGACCGCTTCCTGCTCAACCTTCCCCTGTTCGACCGCGAGCCGGTGCACCCGGACATCGACGGGGTGGTCGGCGACTTCACCTCCTCGGTTCTGCTCGACGTCGACGGAACCGCTCCCGTCACCGCCGAGGCGCTGCAACGCACCCTGCACCGCAACGCCGCGCACGGCACTGTCGGCGGCGTGGAGGTCCTGCGCATGCTGGGCCGTGCGCAGGGCCGGCAGGTGCTGGCGCCGGTGGTGTACACTTCCGCGATCGGACTGGGCGAGCTGTTCGACCCCACGGTCACCGCGACCTTCGGCACCGCCGGGCACATCGTCTCGCAGGGCCCGCAGGTGCTGCTCGACGCGCAGGTCACCGAGTTCGACGGTGGCCTCCTGCTGAACTGGGACATCCGGGCCGACGCCTTCGAGGACGGCGTGGCGGACGCGATGTTCGAGCACTACCGCGCGAGCCTGCGCGCGCTCGCCGACGGGACCGCCGCCCCCGGCCTGCCCGCCGACCAGGTGCGGCGCCGCGCCGAGGCGAACGCCACCGCGCACGACGCGCCGCCACGCACCCTGCACGGCCGGTTCTTCGCGGCGGCCGCAGCCCGGCCCGATGCCCCCGCGGTGCTCGGCGACGGCGCACCGCTCACCTACGGCGAGCTCGCCGCCGCCGCGCTGCGGGTCGCGGGCGCGCTGCGGGCGGACGGGATCGGCGCCGGCGATGCGGTCGCGATCCACCTGCCCAAGGGCCCCGGCCAGGTCATCGCGGTTCTCGGCGTGCTCGCCGCCGGCGCCCACTACGTGCCCGTGGGCTATGCGCAGCCGCCCGCCCGGCGTGCGGCGATCCTCGCCGGTTCCGGCGCGCGGATGCTGCTCGACGGCGAGGCCCTCGCGGCCGCGCTCGCGCGGGACACGGCCGCGCCGGACCCCGCCGACACCGATCCGGCGGAGGTGGCGTACGTGCTGTACACCTCCGGCTCGACCGGCGTGCCCAAGGGCGTCGAGGTCTCCCACGACGCCGCGACGAACACGATTGACGACCTCGTCGAGCGGTTCGCGCTCGGCCCCGCCGACCGCACCCTCGGGGTGTCCGCGCTCGAATTCGACCTGTCGGTCTTCGACCTGTTCGCCCCGCTGTCGGTGGGCGGCGCCGTGGTGGTGATGGCCGAGGAGGCCAAGGCCGACCCCGCCGCGTGGCTGGACCTGACGGTCCGGCACGCGGTCACCGTCGTCAATGCGGTACCGGCGGTGCTGGACCTGCTGCTGGCCCGCGCCCACGGGAGCGCCACCGGCGTGCCCGCGTTGCGCGCCGTGCTGCTCGGTGGCGACAGGGTGTGCGTCGACCTGATCGAGCGCACCCGCGCCGTCGCGCCCGCGGCCCGGTTCGCAGGCCTCGGCGGCGCTACCGAGGCCGCGATCCACTCGACCGTCCGCGAGGTCACCGGGCCCGCGCCGGCACACTGGGACTGCGTGCCCTACGGGCGCCCGTTGCGCAATGTGCGGTGCCGCGTGGTCGACGGTGCCAGCCGCGACCGGCCCGATCACGTGCCCGGCGAGCTGTGGATCGGCGGCCGTTCCGTCGCGCTCGGCTACCGCGGGGACCCGGAGCGCACCGCGGACCGGTTCGTGGAGGTCGACGGTGTCCGCTGGTACCGCACGGGCGACCGCGGACGCTACGACGGGGACGGCGGGATCGATTTCCTCGGACGCGCCGACAATCAGGTCAAGGTGCGCGGCCACCGGGTGGAGCTCGGCGAGGTCGAGTCGGCGCTGCGCTCGGCTCCCGGGGTCGACGGTGCGATCGTCCGCGTGGTGGGCGAGGCGCACCGGGCGCAGCTGGTCGCGGCGGTGACCGGCGATTCTCCCGCGGAGCTCGACCCGGCCGCGGTGCTCGCGGTCGTCGCGGCGGCCGTGCCCGGCTACATGGTGCCGGCGCGGGTGCGCGTGCTCGACGCCTTCCCCCTGACCGGCAACGGCAAGACCGATCGCGCGGCGATCGGCGCGCTCCTCGCGGGTGATGCCGAGCGCGCCCCCGCTCGGGCCCCCGGGTCGGCGCTGGAACGCGCACTGCTCGCCCTGGTGATCGAGGTGATCGGTGCCGACCCCGCGGACCCGCCGGGGGTGGACGACGACTTCTTCGCGCTCGGCGGCGATTCGGTGCAGGCGACCGCGCTGGTGGCCGCGATCCGGGACTGGCTGGACGCGCCCGCGATGACGATCGCGCAGGTCTTCGCGGGGCGCACCGTCGCCGGGATCGCGACGGCCGTCGCGGAACACGACGATCCCGCCCGCCTCGACGCGGTCGCCGAGGTCTATCTCGAGGTGTCCGCTCTCGGCGCCGACGAACTGGCCGAACTCATCGCGGCCGAGACCGCCGAGGCCGCTGCCTCCGACACCCCCGAGGGGGACCGGGCATGACGGATCTGCTCATCGTCGGCGCGGGACCGAAGGCGGTCGCCGTCGCGGCCAAGGCGGCGGTGCTGCGGGCGAACGGACTGCCGGCGCCGTCGATCACCGTCGTCGATCCCCTCGGGGTCGCCGGGAACTGGCGGGCCGCGGGCGGCTGGACCGACGGTGCGCACCGGCTCGGGACCAGCCCGCTCAAGGACGTGGGCTACCCGTACCGCAGCCGTATCGCGGGCGGGGGCGGCGGTGCCGTGGATGCCGAGGTGGATCGCGGCATGCTGCTGCTGTCGTGGACCGCGCACCTGACCGATCGCGGTGCGTACGCCGACTGGGTGGACCGCGGCGGGCCCGCGCCGACGCATACGGAGTGGGCGGCGTACCTGGCCTGGGTGGCCGAGCGCGTCGGGATGGAGCCGGTGCGGGACACCGTCGTCGCGCTCTCGCCGGACGGTGACGGCTGGTCCGTCGGGCTGGCCTCGGGCGAGCGGCGGGCCGCGACGCGGGTGATGATCACCGGCCCGGGGTCGAGCGGCCGGGCCCTGCTCGTGGATCCCGCGGTGCTGTCGGTGGCGGACTTCTGGGCGGCCGCTGCGGCGCGCGCGCTCCCGCCGGGGGCGCGGGTGGCGGTGATCGGCGGTGGCGAGACCGCGGCCTCGGCGCTGGACGAGCTGGTGCGGCACGACGTCTTCGCGATCACCGTGGTTTCCCCCACCCCGACGCTCTTCACCCGGGGCGAGAGCTACTTCGAGAACGCGCTCTACAGCGATCCGTCGCGGTGGGCGATGCTCGGCGAGCAGGAGCGCCGCGACGTGATCCGGCGGACCGACCGGGGCGTCTTCTCCGCCCGGGTGCAGGAGGCGCTGCTGGCCGAGAACCGCGTGCACCACGTGCCGGGCCGCGTCGTCGGCCTGCGGCGCGTCGGGCCCGACGGTGCCGCCGGCGGCGGCATCGAGCTGTGCCTGCGGGCCACCGCGCCGTACACGCCGCCCGCCTACGACCTCGTGGTCGACGCCACCGGCGGCGATCCGCTGTGGTTCCGATCGCTCCTCGACCCGGCGGCGCAGGACCTCCTGGAATCGGCCGTCGGCGGCCCCGTGAGCACGGCCCGGGTGGAGTCCGCGATGGGGTACGACCTGGCGGTGTCCGGGGTGACCCAGAAGCTGCACCTGCCGACGCTCGCGGGCTTCGCGCAGGGGCCGGGCTTCGCCAACCTCAGCTGCCTGGGCGAGTTGTCCGACCGCGTGCTCGGCACCGTCTCCGGCGCGAGCTCGCACGGGGCGGCGGGAGCGGGCCGGGCAGCGGGCGGAGCGGTGCCGGGCGCCACCGTCAGTCGTCCGGTCGCGACCGGATGAACAGGCTGATCCGCCGTCCGGGCCGCACATCGACGGTGTCGCGGTGGACGAATCCGGCCTTGGTGAGCGCGCGGTGGATCCGCGCGTTGTCGACCGCCGGGTCGCCCACCATGCGGCGGCACTGCGGCTCGGCGGTGAGCACCCCGTCGGCGAGTTCGGTGATGAACGCGGTGATCACGCCGCGGCCGATGAGACCAGTCTCGCCGGTGGCGATGTGAAAGCCCATGTCGTGCGGGTGGGCGTCGTAGGTGCCGCCCACTTCGTCGCGCGTGACGCGGTACAGCTCGACGTAGCCGGCGTCGGCGCCGTCGACGGTGAAGATCACCGGCACCGAGTAGTCCCCGCGCAGGCGCAGCCGGGCGTCCTCGGCCCACTGTGCCGCGGACCAGGGCTGCTCCCAGGTGGCCACCAGGTGCGGCAGTGCCATCCAGCGCGCGATCAGCTGCGGATCGGTGCCCTCCGGATCGACGACGCGCAGCCCGAACCGGCCGTGCAGCACCGGCACGACCGGGCCCGGCACGGCGGCGTGCGCCGGCGAGGGGTCCGGACGCTGGCGGGGCAGAGTCCGTGTGCTGCTGTCTGATTCGGCCACAGAACCCCTTACGAAGTAAGATATCCTCACCTTATTTCGGTGAGTATAGTCGCCCATCCGGGCAGCGAGATCCAGGAGGCCAGACGATGAGCACGAACCGCGGCTGGGTACGTCAGTTCCATCCCGCCGGACCGGAATCGGCCCGCACGGTGGTCCTCTTCCCGCACGCCGGGGGCGGCGCCTCCGCGTACCGACTCCTGTCCGCCGCACTCACCGAGGCAGGCGCCCGCGTCCTGATCGTGCAGTACCCGGGACGGCAGGACCGCGCCGCCGAACCCCACCCCGGTTCGCTCTCCGGGCTCGCCCAGGGCGCCGTCGCCGACCTGCGACCGCAGCTCGACGGCGGCCCGCTCACCCTGTTCGGGCACAGCATGGGCGCGATCGTCGCCTTCGAGGCCGTCCGGGCGCTGGAGGCCGCCGGCATCACCGTCGCGCACCTGGTCCCCTCCGCGGGCGTGGCCCCGAGCCGCATCGCGGAGCTGCCCCCGCACCCGTCGACCGACGAGGCCCTGCTCGCCCGCGCCGCGCTGCTCGACGGCAGCGATCCGGCCGTGCTCGCCGAGAGCGCCATCGCCCGGATGGCGCTGCCCGCCATGCGCGCCGACTTCGCGGCGTTCGACGCGTACACGTGCGGGGCGGGAGTCACCGTCGATGCTCCCGTGACCGCACTCGGCGGCCTCGACGACCCGGCGGTCCCGCCCGCGCACCTGCATCAGTGGTCCGCGCACACCACCGCGGGTGCCGCGGTGCAGTTGCTGCCCGGCGGGCACTTCTTCGTCGACGCCCAGATCCCCGCGGTGGTCCGGCTTCTCGCCCCGTCCGGAGTCCGCGCGTGAGCGCGCCGACCGCGGCCGACCGGATCGTCATCACCGGCATCGGGCTCGAGGCGCCCGGCGGCGTCGAGACCGTCGAGCAGCTGTGGGACGCCCTGGAGACCGGTGAGGACCTCACCGGTCATTTCCCCCGGGATCGTGGCTGGGACCTGGGCGAGATCTTCGCGCTGCACGAGCGGCGCGGTTACCAGCGGGTCCCCGACCGCGGTGGGTTCCTCGACGCGGCCGCGGAGTTCGATCCGGCGTTCTTCGGGCTGAGCCCGCGGGAGGCGATCGCGATGGACCCGCAGCAGCGGGTCGCACTGCGGGTCGCGCACCGGGCGCTGGCGCACGCGGGCATCGCACCGCGGTCGCTGCACGGCACCCGGACGGGCTGCTACCTCGGCGCATCGGCGATGGAGTACGGCCCGTCCCCGGCCGAGGTCAACGAGTACGCCGGGCACCGGGTCGCCGGGGCCGCGCTCGGCGCCGTCGCCGGGCGGATCGCGCATCATCTGGGCACCGTCGGCCCCGCGATGACCGTGGACGCCGCCTGCGCGTCCTCGCTGACGGCGCTGCACGTGGCGATCGCCGGCTTGCGCTCGGGCGACTGCGAGCTCGCCCTCGTCGGCGGCGTCTGCGTGATGGGCTCGCCCGCCGCCTTCTACGAGTTCTCCAAGAACCACGCGCTCGCCCCCGACGGCGTGCTGCACGCCTACGGAGCCGGCGCGGCCGGCACCGTCTGGGGTGAGGGCGCGGGGGTGCTGGTCGTGGAGACCGCGGCGCACGCCGCGGCGGCCGGGCGCCCGGTGCTGGCGGAGGTGCTGGCGACCCGGGTCTCGCACAACGGCGGCGGCGGCCCGATCGTGGTGCCCAGCGAGGCGGCGCAGACCGCGCTCGTGGCCGACACCCTCGCCGTCGCGGGCGTAGACCCGGACGACGTGGGCATGGTCGAGGGCCACGGCACGGGCACGCCGCTCGGGGATCCGGCGGAACTGGCCGCCCTCGCCACCGCGTACGGCCGCGCCGGGGTCTGCTGGCTGGGATCGATCAAGTCGGCGACCGGGCACACGCAGGCCGCGGCCGGCGTCCTCGGGCTGGCCAAGGCGGTGCTGTGCGCCCGCGCGGGCGTGGTCGCCGCCACCCTGCACGCCGATCCCCCGACCCCGCGGCACGACTGGGGCGCGGGCGCGCTGGCGCTGCCGCACGCCGCGCAGCCCTTCCGCCCCGCCGCCGACGGCCGCCGCATCGCCGCGGTCTCCTCGTTCGGCGTGGCGGGCTCCAACGCCCACGCCCTCATCACCGCGGGAGGCACGCAATGAGTTCCCCGACCCTCTCCCGGTCCGGTTCGACGCCGGGGCTCCGTCCCCGGATCGACGGTGCACCCCTGCTCCCGGACGGCCTCCCGGCCTTCGTGCTCAGCGCCGACGGTGCCGATTCCCTCGCCGCCGCCGCCGCGCAGCTCCGCCGCTACCTCACCGAGCACCCGCAGGTACCGCTGCCCGCCGTCGCCGCGGCGCTGGTCGCGACGCGCGACCTGCGGCGGCACCGCGCGATCGTGCACACCGACGACCGCGGCGAGCTCGTCACCGCCCTCGACGCGCTGGCAGCGGACCCGGTGCGCCCGGTCGGTACCGCCGTTCCCGGCCTGCACACGGGCGTCGCCGCCGCGGGCGCGCCGGCGTTCGTCTTCCCGGGCCAGGGCAGCCAGCGCCGGGGCATGGGCGCGCTGTTCCACCGCGAGTCCGCGGTGTACCGCGACACGGTCGAGAAGATCCACGCGATCGCGCTGGAGGTCTTCGGCTCGTCGGCCCGCGACTACCTGCTCGGCACCGGCGAGTGGGAGCAGGGCGGCCGGCCCGTCCCCGTCGAGGTGGTCCAGCCCGCGATCTTCATGCAGGCGCTCGGCCTGGCCGCGATGTGGCGGGCAGCCGGCATCGAGCCGCGGATCCACGTCGGGCACAGCCAGGGTGAGATCGCCGCGGCGGTCGCCGCGGGCACCGTCGGCCTCGCCGACGGGCTGCGGCTGGTCACGCGGCGCGCCCTCGCGGTCCGCGACAACGCGCCCACCGGGCATTCGATGGCGGTGCTCGGCACCGACCGCGAGCGGTGCGCGGCCATGCTGGCCCGGACCGTCGGCTTCGCGGAACTGTCCGTGGTGAACTCGGCGCACGTGCTGTGCGTCAGCGGTGAGCGCGACGTGGTGGCGGGGCTGGTCGCGCAGGCCACCGAGCGGGGGATCTTCGCCCGCGAGATCCGGGTCGAGTACCCCGCGCACACCTCGCTCGTGGGCTCCATGTGGCACCTGCGGGAGAAGTGGATGGGCGTGATGGACCATCCCGCGTTCCTGCCCACCGAGCACCTGCTCATCGGCGGCACGCTCGGCGAGGCCGTCCCCGCCGACACCGATTTCCTCGACTACTGGTTCTGGAACCTCAAGAACCCGGTCCGGTTCGACCTCGCGACGCGGGCCGCACTCGACGCGGGCGCCGACCGGCTGATCGAGCTCGCCGAGCACCCCACGCTGCAGCTCGCACTGCACGAGAACATCGCCGACGCCGGTGCCCGCGCCACCGTGACCGGCAGCTCGCGGCGCGACGCGACCGACCTGTCGGAATTCTCCTCCGCGGTCGCCGACGTGCTCGTGACCCACGCCCGCGACCTCGACGTCCAGCGCACACTGGTCGCGGAGGAACTGCCGCCCGGCTTCCCCGCGGCCCCGCTGTCCCGGCAACGCCTGTGGGCCGCCCTCCCGGGCCGGCCCGCGACCGCGGGGCCCGTCCGGCCCCGCACGCGTGTCCTCGACACCGTCTGGACCGATCTCGACGCACCGGTCAGCGCGCCACCGCGACCGCTCGCGATCATCGACCCCACCGGGGCGCACGCCGACCTGGCCGCCGCCCTCCTCGACGCCGCGGCCCGGTACGGGACACCCGCCCGCCGTAGCGACCGCGCCGGTGACGACGAGATCGCGGTGGTCCTCGTCCCGGGATCCGCGGAGACCGACACGACGATCGCCGCCGTCGGCGAGTTGCTCGCCGATCGCCGCTGGTGGGCCGGAGTACAGCCCGCGGCCGGGATCGCCGCCGTCACGGCGGGGGCGGTCGTCGCGGACCCGGCCGACCCGGGGCCCGACGGTGCCGCCGCGGCGATCGCCGTCGGTTTCCGCGCGTTCGGCGCGGACCTGCCCGGCGTCGAGGTCCGGCACCTCGATCTCGATCCGCGCGCCGACGCGGCGGCGCAGGCCGGCACCGCGATCCACGCGCTGCACGTGGCGGGCGAGCCGCGTCTGGCCCTGCGGTCCGGCGCCGTGCGCGCCGAACGCTGGGTCGACGCCGAGCCCACCGAAACGGGCACGGAGCCTCCTGCGGGACTGCTGGAGACTGCGCGGAACGTAGTGATCAGCGGGGGTACCGGACACCTGGGGCTCGCGTTCGCGGCGCACGCGGCGGCCCACGGCGCCGCCTCGGTCACTCTGCTCTCCCGCTCGGGCGGGGGAACGACCGTCCGGCACGCGCTGGCCCGGATCGCCCGCCGCCATCCCGCCTGCGCGGTCACGGTGGTGCCGTGCGATGTCACGGACCCGGCGGCCGTCGCCACCGCCCTCGCCGGCGCCGGGCGCGCGATCGACCTCGTCGTGCACGCCGCCGTCGGATATCGACGTTGTGCCGCAACGGATCTCGATGCATCGGACTTCACCGCCGCGGCCGCGGCCAAGGTGGGCGGACTACGCACGCTCGCGCAGGCGGTGCCGGATGCGACGCTGCTGACCTGCAGCTCCGCCGCCGCCGCGCTTCCCGGCGCGGGCCAGGCCTGGTACGCCGCGTCGAACACGCTGGCCGAGGCCGAGGCCGCCGCGCTCCGGCGGGCCGGACGACGGGCCGCCGCCGTGCGGTGGGGCCTGTGGGAGCAGGCCGGTCCGCTCGACGAGGCGGGCTTCGCGGCCGTCACGGCGGCCGGGGTGATCCCGCTGGCCGCCCCCGACGCGCTGGCCGCGCTCGCCCGCTCGACCGGTCCCGAGCCAGTGATCACCGCCGTCGACCTGCCGCGGCTGCGCGATGTCGCCGCGGCGTTCGGCGCGGCGGCGCTGCTCACCGATCTCACCGAGGACACCACCCCCGCCGTTCCGGCACCGTCGGACGCGGTCCCCGGGACAGCGCCCGACGCCCCCGCGACCGTGACCGTGACCACCGACGCCGCCCCCGGACCCGCGCCGGGCGGGGGCGCCGATGTCGCGGCGGTGCTCCGGCACCACCTCGCGCGGGCGCTCGCGGTGCCCGCGGACACGCTGGACCCCGATGTCGCGCTCGTCGCCCTGGGACTCGACTCCCTGCAGGCCCTGGAGCTGCGCACCGCGGTCCGCGACGAACTGGACGCCGAACTCCCGCTCGAGGCGATCCTCGGCGGCGCGACGCTCGCCGAGGTCAGCGCGACCCTGGCCGGCTGATCCGCCCCCGGATCACCGACGGACACGAAGGACCATGCAGTGACGAACGACCTCACCACCGCCCGCCGCGAGCTCCTCGCGCGCCGCCTCCGTGCCGCCGGGCTCACGACCACACCGTCGTCGGTCGCGGCCGACCCCGCCGCACTGACCGCCCCCGAGCGGCGGATGTGGTTCGGCCAGCGCCGCGATCCGTCGGGCACGGAGCTGAACATCCCGTTCGCGTACCGCCTCACGGGCGAGCTCGACGCGGACCGGCTGCTCGGCGCGCTGCACGCCGTGGTCGAGCGGCATCCCGCCCTGCGCACCGTCTTCGACGAGGACGGCGCCGGCCCGCGGCGCACGGTCCGGGCGGCGCAGGTCGGCTGGCAGCGCACCGACCTCACCGACCTCACCGAGGGTGAACGGGAACGCCGGATCCGAGTGCTCGCCCGGCGGGACGCGGACGCGCCCTTCGACCTGTCGCGGGACCCGCTGCTGCGCGCGCACCTGATCCGGACCGCCGCCCGCGAGCACGTGCTGGCGCTGGTGGTGCACCACATCGCCTTCGACGACGCCTCCTTCGCACTGCTGCTGACGGACCTGGCCGCGGCCTACGCGGGCCGGTCGCTGCCGCCGGCCGCAGCGGGACGTGCGGTCGTCGCGCCGGCACCGGCGGACCGGGAGCGGGTGGCCGCCGCGGCGGAGCGGCTGCGCCCGCTGCCGGATCCGGTCGCGCTGCCCGGCGATACGGGGACCGATGTCGGACCGGCGAGCGCGTCGGCCGCACTGCCGGACGGCCTCGACGACGCGGTCGCCGGCGCGGCCCGCGCCCTGGGCGTCACCCCGTTCACGTGGCTGCTGACCGCGCACGCGGTACTGGTGGCGCGGCTGTTCGATGCCGACGACGCCGCCGTCTCGGTGCCGGTGACGGCGCGCCCGGCCGGCACGGAGGACGCGATCGGCTACTTCGGGACCATCACCGTGCGCCGCCTGACGGCTCGTCCGGGCGAGAGCTTCCGGACCGCCGCCCTGCGCGTGCAGGACGACGGTGCCGCGGCCCTCGCCTTCGCGGACGTGCCGGTGGACGCGGTGATCGGCGCACTCGACCCTGCGCGGGCCGGCGACGCCGACGGCTTCGCCCGGCTCGCGCAGCTGAGCTTCTCCACTCGTGCGGCGGTCCCAGGGCCGGACCTCGAGGGCATCGCCTCCGCGCCGCTCGAGCTGGCGACGCCCGGCGCGCAGGTGCCGTTCGAGGCGTCTGTCATCCGCGCCGCGCCCGGGACGCCGGAGAGCCGGATCGAGGTGCGGTTCCGGCGCGGCCGGGTCGACCCGGCGGCCGTCGAGGCGTACCTCACGGCGCTGCCGGTGTTGCTGGCGGCCACCGTCGCCGATCCCGACGCGGACGTGCGGACCCTGCCCCTCACCACCGCGCCACACGCCGACGACCTGATCGCCGCGGGCCGCGGGCGCGCCGTCGATGCCGGGCACCCGGACACCCTGACCGGGCTGTGGGAGGCGGCCGTCGACCGCGCGCCGGAGGCGCTCGCGCTGCTCACCGACGAGGACGCGGTCACCTACGCCGAGGCCGACCGGCGCGCCGAGGTACTCGCCCGCGTGCTCGATCGCCGCGGTGTGCAGCAGGGCGACGTGGTCGCGCTCGACCTGGGCGGCGGCATCGACTTCCCCGTCGCCGCGCTCGCGGTGATGAAGCTCGGGGCCGCGTACCTGCCGGTCGATCCCGCCTACCCCGCGGAGCGCAAGCGGCTGCTCCTGGGCGACGCGCGGCCGCGCCTCGTGCTCGATGCCGCCGCCGTCCGGGTCGCGCTGGACGGTGCGCAGGGCACTGTCGACACCGCCGACCGCACCCGTATCACCCGGACCCGGCCGCAGGATCCGGCGTACGTGATCTACACGTCCGGATCCACGGGCCGGCCCAAGGGAGTGGTCGTCGCCCACGCGGCGATCGCCGAGCACCTGGCCGGCCACCTGACGGCCGAATCACTGGACCCGACCGATCGGCTGCTCCTGACCGGTTCCGTCAGCTTCGACGCCTCCGTCTTCGAGGTCTTCGGCACACTCACCGCGGGAGCCACGCTCGTGATCGGCCGCCCGGGCGGGGCGGCGGACTTCGGCTACATCAGCGAGCTGGTCGCGCGGCACCGCGTGAGCGTCGTGCACATGGTCCCGTCGACCCTGGCGACCTACCTGATGCTGCCGGACGCAGCGCGCTGGCGGTCGGTCCGCTGGATCCCCGTCGGCGGTGAGGCCCTGCCCGGCGGCGTGGCCGACCGCGCGCGGGCGGTACTCGGCGCACGCATCAGCAACAACTACGGGCCCACCGAGGCGGTGGTCGCCGCGACCGGCCGAATGGTCGACGAACCCCGCGCGGGCGAGACGGTGCCGATCGGCGGCCCCACGCCCGGGACGGCGCTCTACGTGCTGGACCGTGCGCTGACCCCGGTCCCGGACGGTATCGCGGGAGAGCTGTACCTCGGCGGCGAGCAGCTGGCGCTCGGCTACCTGGGCGACCCGGTGGCGACGGCATCGAAGTTCGTGGCCGACCCGTGGCGCAGTGGCGGCCGTATGTACCGAACCGGTGACCGGGTGCGCCGGCGTGCCGACGGCGATCTGGAGTTCCTCGGCCGCACCGACGATCAGGTGAAGATCCACGGTTTCCGCATCGAACCCGGTGAGGTCGCGGCCGTGCTGTCCGGGCTCGAGGGCGTAGGCGGGGCGGCGGTCGTCGCTGTTGACGATCCGGTGACGGGCCCGGCCCTCGCCGCCTACCTCTGCCCCGCCGAGGTGGACGTGGCGGCGGTGGCCGCGGCCGCCGAGCGCGCGCTGCCCGCGCACCTCGTGCCGAGCGCGTACGTCGTGCTCGACGCGCTGCCGATCGGCCCGAACGGCAAACTCGCCCGCTCGGCGCTGCCGGCGCCGCAGCGCGCCGCGGCCTCAGGGGGCCGCTCCCCCGCCACGGCCACGGAGCGCACCGTCGCCGCTGCCGTGGCGAGACTCCTCGACCGGCCCGCGACCGAGATCGCGGCGACCGACTCGTTCTTCGTCCTCGGCGGCCACTCGCTGCTGGTCACCCGGCTGGTCGCGCAGCTGCGCGCCGAATCCGGCATCGAGCTCTCGGTGCGGGCGGTGTTCGACGGGCCGACGGTCGAGCAGATCGCCGCGGCGATCGACGTCGGCGCGGGCGGCGAGCTGCGGCTGCCCCTGCTCGCCCGGCATGCGACCCTTCCTGACACGGTGCCGCTCACGGCCTCGCAGCGCTCGATCTGGTTCGCCGCCGCACTCGCCGCCGGGGTGGACGCGGCTCCCGGCGCGGGGGTCATCGAAGCGGCTGTGCGGCTCGACGGCCCCGTCGACGCCGAGGCGCTGGCCGCGGCACTGGGCGACGTGGTGGCGCGGCACGACAGTCTGCGCACCGTCTTCTCCACCGACGACGGCGTGCCGACCGCCCGGGTCCTCGGCTCCTGGACTCCGGAGCTTCCCACCGTGCGCGTCGCCGAGGATCCCGCCGGGGCACGTGCGGCCTTCCTCGCCCGGCCCTTCCCGCTCGAGGGCGCCCCGATGCTGCGTGCGCAGCTCCTCGTCACCGGCACGGCGACGGTCCTGCAGGTGGTGGTGCACCATCTGGTGACCGACCACCGGTCGATGGAGATCCTGGTCGACGATCTCTTCGCGGCGTATCGCGCGCGCACGCTGGGCGCACCGGTCGCGGCCCCGCCCGCGCACCGGTTCGCCGATCACGCGCTCTGGCAGGCCGAGGTCTTCGGCTCGGAGTCCGGCCGCGCCGCCGTCGACGCGGTCGCGGCTGGCCTGCGCGACCTGCCGGGCCAGATCCCGGCATTGCACGACCACCCGCGGCGGGCCGAGCTGACACTGACCCGCGGGCATCGCGCAGTGTTCCACGTGGAGCCTGCGCTGCGGGCGCGGCTGCGCGAGGTCGCTCAGCGGCACGGTGCGACGGAGTTCGTCCTTGCCGACGCCGCCCTGGCGGTGGTGCTGCACCGCGTGGCGGGCGGCCGTGACATCGCCATCGGCACCGCGGCCTCCGCGCGCACCGAACCGGCCCTCGACGCGATGGCCGGCCTGATCGCGAACATGGTGGTGCTGCGCACGACGGTCCGGCCGGAGTCCACCCTCGCGGACGTCCTCGACAGCGCACGATCCGCGGCGGCGCTCGCCTTCGACCGGCAGCAGGTGCCCTTCGAGCTGGTGGTGGACGCAGTCGCACCCGAACGAGGACCGGGCCGCAATCCGCTGTTCCAGACGGTGCTGCACGTCCGCGACGACGCCGCTGTCCTCGCCCCGCGCACGGTCGCCCCGGGACTGGGTGCCACCCGCCTACCGATGGATTTCGACGTCGCCCTCGTCGACCTTGCGGTCAGCCTGTTCGGTACCCCTGACGGGGGGTACGACGGTGCCGTCATCGCCGGTCCGGCGGTCTACACCGCAGCGACGGCTGCGCGTCTCGCCGACGCCGTGGCCCGGGTGCTCGCCGCTTTCGTCGACCCGGCGACCCGCGTCGACGCCGTGCTGCCCGAGCTCGGGGTCCGCACCGAGCCGGTGGCCCCGCTGCTCGATGCGGCTGCGGATTGCGCCAGAACGGATTTCGGGACAACAGGATCCGCGCTCTCCGCGGAGGAGGCGCTGTCGCAGCTGCTCGACATCCTCTCCGAGCTGCTCGGCGTGCCCGGCATCACCGCCGACGACAACTACTTCGCCGTCGGCGGCGACAGCGTGACCTCGCTGCAGTTCGCCGCCCGCGCCACCGCGATCGGCGTCCCTGTCACGCCGCAGCTGGTCTTCGCGACCGCGACGCTCGGCGAGCTGGTCGCCGCCGCCACCGCGGCCGGGCCCGGTCCGGCCACCCCGGACGGCGCGGATGCCGCAGCGCCCGCGAGCACCACCGGTGCGGCACCCGTGAGCACCACCGGTGCGGCGGCGATGAGTGCCTCTGGCCTCGACGCCGATCAGCTCGCCGCCCTCACCGCCGCCTGGAAGGATCGCTGATGTCCGGGAGCACCTCCGACGCGCCCCGGATCGAGGACGTCCTCGCGCTCACCCCGCTGCAGGCGGGCCTGCACGCACTGGCCGCGCTCACCGACGGCGTGGACGTGTACACCATGCAGTTCGTGATCGACCTGGACGGTGCCGATCCCGCCCGCCTGCGCAGCGCCGCGCAGGCCGTCCTCGACCGCCACCCCCACCTGCGGGCGAGCATCTGGGATCGCGACGTGCCCCGCCCGGTCCAGGTCGTACCCGACCGGGCCGTCCTGCCGTGGTTCGAACGCCGAGTCGCGGCGGACGAGCTGGACGCCTTCCTTCGCGCGGACGCGGACGCCCCGTTCGACCTCGCGGACGGTCCGCTGCTGCGCGCGACACACGTCCTCGTCGACGACGGCGGCGCGCGGCTGGTGTTCACCGCGCACCACATCCTGCTCGACGGCTGGTCGATGGCCCTGTTCTTCCGCGAGCTGCTCGCCCTCTACGACGGCATCCCGCTGCCTCCCGCCCCGCTGTTCCGCGACTACGTCGCCTGGCTGGCCGCGCAATCACCGGAGGTCGGCCTCGCCGCGTGGGCCGAGCACCTCGACGGGACGTCGCCCACGACGCTGGGCTCGGGTCCCGTCCGGCCGGGCACCGTATCCGGGTCCGTGACCTGCACGCTCAGCGCTGCGGACACGGCCACCGTCCTCGACTGGGGCCGGGCGAACGGGCTGACCCCCGCCGCGGTCACCGCGACCGCCTGGGCGACGGTGCTCGGCCGGCTGACCGATCGCGACGACGTGGTGTTCGGCACCGTCGTGGCGGGCCGGCCCGAGGTGTTGCCGGGCGTGGAGTCGATGGTCGGGCTGTTCATCAACACCGTGCCGCAGCGGGTCCGGATCGACCCGAACGCCGCCCCCGCCGCCGCGTGCGCCGCCCTGCAGGCCGAGGCCGCCCGGATGCGGTCGGTCGGGCACGTACCGCTCGCGGACATCGCCCGACAATCGGGCGGCCCACTGTTCGACACGCTCTTCGTCTTCGAGAACGCGCCGCTCGGTGATGCGACGGCCACGGTCCGCACGTCCGACGGTGCCGCGTTCCGGCCCGTCACCATGCGCTCGCTGGCGCACTACCCCCTCTCGGTGGTGGCCCTGATCGACCCGTCCGACGGTGCGCCGCGACTGACCGTCGTGATCGAGGCGGTCGACGGCCTCGACGCCGTCCCGCGCCCCGCCGAGCTGGGTGAACGCCTGCTGCAGGTGCTGCGCGCCCTCCCGACCACGGGCACCGTCGGCGCGCTGCCGGTGGAACGTCCGGGCGATCTGGTTCCGCCCTCGGCGTCGACGGCCGGCGTCGAGCGGTCCGTCGCGGGCGGATTCACCCCGCTGCCGCGCCTGTTCGCGGACCTGGTGGCGTCGATGCCCGACGCGCCCGCGCTGAGCACCGCCGAGACCGTGCTGAGCTACGGCGAGCTGGGCGGCCGGGTCGCGTCGGCCGCCGTCGCGCTCTCCGCCGCCGGCATCGGCCGCGGCGATCGCGTGGGGCTGCTCGCCGATCGTGACGAACGGGCGGTGATCGCGATCCTCGCGGCGCTCACCGTCGGGGCCGCGTACGTTCCCCTGGCTCCGGACCTGCCCGACGATCGGATCGCCGCGATGTTCGAGCGTGCCGCGGTGCGGGCGGTGGTCGCGACCACCGAACACGCGCAGCGCACGGCCGGCGCGCTGCCGGTCGTGGTGCCGCCGGAGACCGCCGGAGCGGGCACCCCACGGCCGGTGGACCTGGGCCCGGACGACGATGCGTATGTCATCTTCACGTCGGGTTCCACGGGCGAGCCGAAGGGCGTCCTGGGCACCCACGGCGCGCTGGCCGCCTACCGCGCCGACCACGTGCACCGGATGTACCGGCCGGCGCAGGAGCGGCTGGGCCGGCCGCTGCGGGTCGCGCACGGCTGGTCGTTGAGTTTCGACGCCTCGTGGCAGCCGCTGCTGGCGCTGTTCGCGGGGCATCACCTGCGGCTGCTCTCGGACGCCGAGATCCGGGACGCGCAGGCGATGATCGCGGTGCTCGGCGACGAGGGCATCGACATGATCGACACGTCGCCGTCGCTGTTCGGGCAGCTCGCTGAGGCGGGCCTGGTCGACGGTGACGAGCGCCTGCACGTGCTCGCGCTCGGCGGCGAGGCGATCCCGCCGCATCTGTGGGACCGGCTGGCCGCGCTGCCGGAGACGGACGTGTACAACTGCTACGGGCCCACCGAGACGACGGTCGAGGCGGTAGTCGGCGCGGTGACCCCCGGCGCGCCGCGGATCGGCGAGCCGACGGCGGGGACCAGGGCCTACGTACTGGATCGGCGGTTGCGGTCGGTGCCGGCGGGGGCGGTCGGCGAGCTGTATCTGGGCGGGCCGCAGCTCACCCGCGGCTACGTGGGCCGGCCGGACCTGACGGCCGCGCGGTTCGTGGCGGATCCGTTCGCCGGCGGCGGTGCGCGGATGTACCGGACGGGCGACCTGGTGCGCCTCGACGCGCGGGGCCGCATCGTCTTCCTGGGCCGCGCCGACGATCAGGTGAAGGTACGCGGTTACCGCATCGAACTCGGCGAGGTCGAGTCGGCGCTGACCTCGGCTCCGGGCGTGCGCGGGGCCGGCGTCGTCGTGATGCGCCGGGGCGGCTCGGCGACGCTGGTGGGCTTCGTCGCGGGTTCCGCCGACGCACCGTCGGTGCGGGCCGCCGCCGCGCGGCTCCTCCCCGGCTACATGGTCCCGGCCCGGATCGACGTGCTCGATCGGCTTCCACTGACCCGCAACGGCAAGGTCGACGGTGCCGCTCTCACGGCCCGGGCGGAGGCGCTGTTGGCCGCGGCGGAGGCCGGCGTCCCGCCGAGCACGCCGACGGAACACGCCGTCGCCGCGGTGTGGGAGGAGATCTGGCCGGGGGCGGGCACGGACGTGCACGCCGACCTCTTCGACCTGGGCCTCGACTCGATCCTCGCGATCGCCGCCGTCGGGCGCCTGCGCCGAGCGGGGCTGCCCGTGTCGCCCGCGACCTTGATGGCGAATCCGACGATCGCCACCCTCGCGGCCGCGCTCGACGCGCAGGAGGCACCGTCGGACGTCGATTCCGGAGCGGTGGACCTGACTCCCCTGCCCCTGGTGCGCCGTACCCTGCTCGGGGGTGGCTACGCCCGGTACGCCCAGGCCGGGCTGTTCGCGGTGCCGGCGGGCGTCGCGCTCGACGAGGTGGGCCGGGTGCTGGACGCGGTCCTCGCCGTGCACCCGGCGCTGCGGGCCCGCCTGAGCGGGGGACGCCTGCTCGCCGACGGTCCGCCGGTGTCCGCCGCCGGCCTGCTCGCGGAGCTGGGGACCGACCCGGCCGCGATCGCCGGGACGGTGCGGTCCCTCGACGCCGATGCGGGGCGGATGCTCGCCGCGGGCGTCCTCCGCCGGCCGGATCACGACCACGACCTCCTGGTGGTGGCAATCCACCACCTGCTGGCCGACGGCGTGTCCTGGCAGATCCTCTGCGAGGACATCGCGGAGACGGCGCTGGGCGGCGCGCCGCTGACCGAGGTCTCGACGGCGGCGCAGTACGCGTCCCGCCTCGCCGATGACGGCCCCGCGTGCGTCGACACCCGCCTGTCCCCCGCGGATGTCGCCGCTGCCGCACAGACGCTCGGCTTCGAGCTCGCCGCCACCGCGTCCGCGCGACTGACCGGACGGGACGTCGAGGCCGTCCTCGCCGACGCGGTGCGCCGCGCCTGCGCCCTGCTGCCCGACGGTGCCCCCGCGCTCGCACTGACCCGGCACGGGCGCGACGACGCCCGACACGGGACGGACACCTCGCGCACCGTCGGCTGGTTCACCACACACGTCCCCGCCGGGCCGGACGAGGGCGGCGCCCGGTGGGCGGCGGTGAACTATCTGGGTCGGCGCGACCTGGCGCCGTCCGGGCCCTGGCTGCCCGTGCTCGATCCGGGCCTCACGGCCCTGATCCCCGCGCAGCCCGAACCGGCTCTGCCCCTGCTGTTCCCGCTGGAAGTGCTCGCGGTGTTCCGGCCCGGAGCCGGCGGCCCCGTGCTGTCCGTACAGGTGCGCTTCCTGCCTCGGCTGATCTCTCCCGCCGACGCAGGAGCCGTCCTCGACGCCCTGCACACGATCCTGAGCGCCGCCGAGCGCGCACCCGATGCCCGCAAGACCGAGGAGTGACGAGATGAACCCCTTCGACGACACCGACGCCCTGTTCTCCGTCCTGACCAACGACCGCGGCGAGCACTCGCTGTGGCCCGCTTTCGCGGTGGTTCCGGACGGCTGGACGCTCGTTCTGGCGCCGGTACCGCACCGCGAGGCCACCGAATACGTACAGCGTGTGTGGGCTTTGTGAGGGTCGGCACAGACAGTCAGGCTTGTATTGCCTAAGTCCTTGTGTTTAGGGTTGCCTCAATTATCTAACAGGAGGGTTTCAGAAACATGCACACTTCCATCAAGCTCGCGGTCGTCGGCGTCGCCACGGCGGCCGCCGCGACCCTCGCCGTCGCCCCCGCGTCCGCGGACACTGGCGTCCGCAACACCTCGGCCGGCGATCTGTACGTCCGCGCCGACAAGCCGACCGCCGCGCAGTTCGAGCGGCAGGCCGCCGCGTTCTGGAGCCCGAACATCTCGATGGACGCGAAGGTCGCGGTCTCGGTGAACGGCCAGAAGGCCCGTCCGGAGCTCGAGAAGGTCATGTCCTTCAACGGTGTGTACGACTTCCTCGGCGCCTCGGCCCGCACCACCGGCCCGGCCAGCGTCAACGGATCGAAGGCCAGCGTGCCGCTGAGCGCGATCGTCGTCGGTTTCCCGGCCACTTCCTACACGTACTTCTACGTCCGCGAGGACGGCCTGTGGAAGTTCGACTGGAAGGCCAACTGCGCCGCGATGGGCTGCACGGGCAACCCCAGCTTCGGCTACTGATCACACGTCGTGATCGGTGTCTACGGCGCGACGAAGCGCCTCGGCGACACCACCGTGGTCGACGACGTCGACTTCGAGGCCCCGACAGGTGCGATCACGTACCTGTTGGGGCCGAACGGTACCGGCAAGTCCACGGTGATGCGCATGGTCGCGGGACTGGTCCGTCCGGACCGGGGCCGGATCCTCATCGACGGAGCGGTCGCCGGCCGGCATCGGCCGGGGTCGCTCGGTGTCGGCTTCGGGCCGTTCTCCCGTCATCCCGCGCACACCGCCAGGGCGCATCTGCTCTGGCAGGCGCGCCTGACCGGGCTGCCCGCATCGTCTGCCGATGAGGCCCTCGAGCGGGTCGGCCTGCAGTCGGTCCGGGATCGTCGCGTCGGCGGTTTCTCGCTGGGCATGGCACAGCGGTTGTCCATCGCGTCCGCCGTCCTCGGTGATCCGCCGACGGTGCTGCTCGACGAGCCGGCCACCGGGCTGGACGTCGACGGCCTACTCTGGTTGCGCGGCCTGCTCGCCGACCTCAGCGCGGGCGGAACCACTGTGCTTGTCGCCTCGCACGATCTGCCGGAGGTCGAGGTGACCGCGTCCCGCATCGTCGTGCTCGGGCGCGGGCGGGTCCTGTGCGACGAGGCCCGCGACGACCTGCTGGCGCGGGCCACCGGCCCGCGGCCGCTGGAGTCGGTCTACCTCGACCTCACCCGCGACAGCGTCGCGTACGCGCAGTCCACCACCACTCCCGCTGCGGCGGAGGATCGCACCGGAGAGACCCAGTGACCCGGACGATCGAACGTCGCCACGCGGCCCCGTCCCGGAGCGGGCTCGGCGCCGCCGTGCGCAGCGAGCTGGCCAAGCTGTCGTGGCGGGCCCCGTCCGTTGCGGTGGCGGCGCCGCTGGCCGTCCTGATCCCGGTCCTGATCAACCTCGCGATCGCCGAGGCCGCCGCCCGGAACAAGATCAACGGCGCCGGCGGCATGCAGACCAACAACGTCGCCTACTGGGTGCTGATGTTCTCCACCTTCATCCTCATGGCGGGCGCGGTGTACTCGACGTCCGCCGAGTTCGGCAACGGCACAGTCGATCTGGTGTTCGCCCGGCAGCCCCGACGGTGGCTGCTCCCCGTCGCCAAGGCCCTCGTCTTCGGCGCGATCGCGGTGGTCACCAGTGCGATCACCGTCGCGATCCTCCTGTTCGGATTCCCCGTCCTCTACCCGGACATCTGGGGAACGGTGGACGTCTTCTCGGCCGCCGGCGTCCGGATCCTCGTCGGCGTGCCGCTGCACATGGCATTGATCACCCTGCTCGGGGTCGGCCTGGCCTCCCTGGTGCCGCGGCCGGGACTCGTCCTCACACTGGTGCTGCTGTGGCGGTTCGGCGTGGAGACCTTCGTGACCTTCGTACAGGGTGATGTCGGCATACTGCTGCAGCGACTCGCACCGTTCCGTAACGCCGAGCTCGGCGCGGGCCAGCTGAGCACGATCACCAGCCTGTTCGGCGGTGCCAACGGCTCGCTGCTGTACTTCGCCGCGATCTGCGTGCTCGTCTTCTTCGCGGGCGTCTACCGCATCGTCGGACGGGACGTCTCCCGGTAGCCCTTGCCGCTGGAAGAATCCACTCCGACGAGCCCACTCACGCGGGCATCAACCGACCCAGCAGGTCGGACAGAGTCACGGCCCGGTCACCGTCGGACACGACGCTGGGATCGAGAATTGCCGTCGCGGAGGGATGCCGGGCGGTGAGCTCACCCCAGCTGGAGGCAACTGACGCAACAGCTTGGTCCACATCGCTGCTCAAGGGGAAGGGACTCTCGGATCTCATTGAACACCTGCTCCGTCTCGGCGGCAAGGAATTCCACCGCGGGTCGAGTTCGAGCCCGTCGTCAAGCGCGACGGAGCGCAGCCCGTCTTCGAGGCCGCTGGCATCCCGGCCGCCGTCCGCGACGAGTTCTCACGCCGCCCGCAGATCGAAGAACGTCTCCGTCAGCTCGCCGTCGAGTACGAGCGCGACCACCGCCGCAAACCCTCCAAGGTGGTGCAGTATCAGCTCGCGCAGCAGGCGACCTTGGAGACCCGCGACAGCAAGCCAGCCCCGCGGTCACTGGGGGAGATGCGAGCCGAGTGGGCCGACCATGCGGACACCCTCCTCGGCGGACCTGAGCAGACGCGCGAGCTCGTCGACCGCGCCCTCGGAAAGACCACCGATGCCGCGCCGCTGCCTCGTCGGGTGGTCACCGTCGACCCGGCCACCGCCGACCCGAGGATGATTGCCGCCAAGGTTGTCGACGGCCTCGCGGACAACAAATCCGCGTGGAACCGCTGGCACGTCGAGGCCGCGGTGCACCGGGCGATCGCCGCCGAGGTCCTGCCCGCTGACGCGACTCCTGAGCAGATCGTGGAGTTCTCCGACCGGGTCTCCGAGGTAGCGATGGGGGGAGCAGTTGTCGGTGCTGCTGACCCCCGATCGAGAACCAGACCCCGGACACGCTGCGGCGCGCCTCCGGGGCGCGCATCTTCACCGTCGAGGGCGCGCAGATGTTCACCAGCGCCCGCGTCATCAACACCGAAAACCGTCTCATCGAGGCCACCAAGACGCCGGTCGTCTACATGTCGACCGACACCGACTTCGCTGCCGCGCTTGCCCTGGTCCACGAGCGGGAAGGTTCGAGCCCAGCGCTGAGCAGCGGGCCCTCGCCCGGCACTTCACGCACACCGGAACTCTCCTCGCGGTCGGTGTCGGTCCCGCCGGCACCGGCAAGACGACGTCATTGAAGCTCGCCGCCGAGGTCTGGCAACTCGGTGGCGGCCGCGTCGTCGCACTCTCGCATCAGGGTGCCGCCGCCGCGGACATCCTCGCGGCCGAGATCAGCAGCCCCGGGCATGCGATCGTCGGCAACACCATCGCGATGCTCGAGCTCGGCAAAGTCGATGTCTGCGCCGGCGACATGCTCCTCATCGACGAGCCCGGCATGGCCAGCCGGGACCAGCTCGACCGCATCGTGGCCCTGGCCGCAAGCCAGGACGCCGTCGTTCGGCTCCTCGGAGATCCACAGCAGCTCCCATCCATCGAAGCCGGCGGCACCCTCGGCCTGCTCGCCGCCGCGACCGACGCGCCCTCACTGCACGAGGTCCGCCGATTCAACAACCCCGAAGAGGGTGACATCACCCCTGCGGTGGCGCGACGGAGACACCTCCGTCGTCTCCTGGTACATGGCAAGGATCCTCGCCCTGGACACCACCATCCCCGCCTACGACTACGTCAAGGACCGCCTGGACCGCCAGGCCATCCACGCCACCATCACCCGCGCTCTGGACGGCACCACCGACGATCCCAAGGGCGCTGCTTGGAGCTGATGGACGAGCCTGCATGGTCGAGCCTGCAACCCAAACTCGACCGCGTCCAGCGCATGGCCAGCGGCGACCCCGGCAGCCCGCCACCAGCTCATTACCCGCCCAATCACCGAAGCCGCCGACACCCGCGCCGCGCTCTTCCTGCTCCGCACCGTCAACCACAGCGCCGCCCCGAGATCACCACGCACGCCGCCTGCAGCGCCGCGACGCACGAGAGCACCCCGCGACGCAGTGAGGACACCGCACGCGTCCTCGCCGCCTACAAGGCCATCTCCGAGCGTGCCGTCCCCAACGCCCGCGATACGGGACTGTCTGTTCCCGCCCCTGGCGGGAGATAAGAAGTCGCGGCTTGCGTACGTGGACGGCAAGGGTGAGGCCACGATCACCAGCACCGGGGGTAAGGATCTGCAGTCCGCATCGGTTGAGGTCGGCTACGTCGTCGCCTGCGGTGTAAAGGACGGCGGATTCGAGTCTTGGATCGGCACTAATCAGACGATTGGCGGGCATCTGGACACCACCGTCGGAGTTGGAGCTGCAGGAGCTCTCGGTGGACCTATTCCTGCTGGTGGTGTCGGCGTGGGCGGGAGCGTTAATCCTGGTACCTCCGGCCAGCTCGGGATGAGCCAGAATCAGGTGATCAAGACCGCTCCGGGTGAGATCAAGTACTTCCCCGCCGGCACCAAGCAGATCGACAAGCCGAAGAGCGGCGAGACCTTCGGCGTGCGCTTCGGAGAGAAGCGCATCAGCGTTGAGGGTTGCATCGGCAGCGTCGATGCTGTCGCGTACGCGACTACGACCGTCTCCTCCCGTAACTTCGACGATGCAAAGACCGTCTACAGCGAGGTCATGCGGTTCGCGTAACCACTTCCAGCTCTGCCGAGAGGCCGCGACCGGGATCAAGTTCTGGTCGCGGCCTCGGCGTGTGCGAGGCGGTAGCTATGGGTGCCGGTTTCGATGATGGTGCCGCGGTAGGTGAGTCGGTCGACGATGGCGGCGCAGAGGCGTGGGTCGGTGAAGGTGTCGGTCCAGCCGGAGAAGGACTGGTTGGAGGCGATCGCGACGCTGTTCTTCTCCTCCCGTTCAGTGAGTACTTGGAAGAGCAGTTCGGCGCCGCGGCGGTCGAGCTCCATGTAACCGAGTTCGTCGATGATGAGCAGGTCAACGCGGCCGTAGCGGTTGATGGTCTTCGCTAGTTGCTTCTCGTCGGCGGCTTCGACGAGCTCATTTACCAGTTTGGCGGCGAGGGTGTAGCGGACCCGGAAGCCCTGTTCGGCGGCGGCGGTTCCGAGGCCGATGAGTAGGTGGGATTTGCCGGTTCCGGAGTCGCCGATCAGGCAGAGCGGTAGGCCGTGGCGGATCCAGTCGCCGGTGGCGGTCTGAGATTTCGAGGTAGTGGTACTCATGGGTGCCTTTCCGGGGTTGCGGGTGGTGGGACATCTGAGGCGGTGCGCCGGCGCAGGAGTCGGTCGTAGGCAGTCACCGTCGGCAGCGGCCGCCGGTCAGGTGGTAGGCCGGCGATCACCGCAGCCGGATCGGCGAGGCGGCGTTGAGTGAGGCTGACAACTCGTTGCTCACGCCGATCGGTGTGGGGACGGTGATGACGGCCAGCGATGGCCCCACCCGGCCGGTCATCGTCGGCGGCCAGGGTGTTCGTGAGCAGCTGGGCTTCGGCGCGGCGGGCCTCGACGGCGACGACCTCCGCGCTCACGGCCCCGACTTGTAGTGCGGCGTCGATCCCGACGATCACCGCGGCGGCGGGCAGTGTGCGGTGCAGCAGCAGCACGTCGATGAGCTCGCTGGTGCCGTCAGTGTCGCCGTTGACCTTCCTGGACTCTGCCCAGAACGCATCATGCGCGGGCGTGAACACCCCAGCAGCCCGCGCTTGAGCCAACGCTGTTGATCCCGGTAGCGCGCCGGGTTTGAACTTGAGCACCTCGAGGTAATGATCGAGATCGATCTTCGCGATGCCGCGGCCGGCGACTCTCGAGTGCCGAGCGATCAGGATGCGGCCGTCGTAGATCAGCAGCTGCGAGGCCTGCAGCGAGACGCGGACTCGGCGGCCGATCAGGTGCGCCGGCACCGAATACTTCACCATCCGAACGGTGATCATCGCAGAGCGGTCCACCCGCGGCGTGAGGATCAGGCCGGGATCGAAGTCCTCCACCGGCAGCGGGGCCAGCGCTACTCGGTCGTGTTGGTAGTCCTGGCCGATGGTCCGTATCCGGCCGTCGATCCGGCGGCTCTCGTCGCAGGCTTCCCAGGCTTTGATCTGCTCGTTGAGCTCATCAAGGGACTCGACTTGCGGCATCGGGGTCAAACGGTTCCGGCGAAACCACCCGACCTCGCCCTCAACGCCGCCCTTCTCATGCGCCCCGGCGATGCCCGGCTGGCAGTAGAACGGATCGAACCCGTAGCGCGAGTGAAACAACGTCCAGCGCGGGTTCTCCTGCCGCCGCCGGTCCCCGCCCTGCAGCACTGCGACCACCGCCGAGGTCAGGTTGTCGTAACGGATATGCCGCGTCGGCACCCCACCGAGCTCACGGAACGCCTTGACATGCCCTTCCAGGAACGCCTCCTGCCCGCCAGTCGGGTAGACCCGGTGGATCGCCTTGCCTGAGTGCGAGAGTCGGTAGACGAACATGTGGCACTTGGTCTTCACCCCACCCAAGATCACCCAGACCTCGCCGAAGTCGACCTCCGCCTCCGCCCCAGGTGCGTGGTCCTGCGCGATGAACACCTCCCGCCGGCGGCCAGCCTCCACCTCAATCTGCGCCCGCCGAACACGTACGTAGTCACGCACCGTCGAATACGACAATTCCCGTTGCACCGTGCTCGATCGCCAACCGTTCCCGAATTCGCGTCGCCGTGTGCCGCTGCTTACGCGGAGCATCCAGATCCGACCGCAACATCGCATCAATCGCTGCCTTGAACGGATCCAACCGCGGCGACGAGCGCTCCGGAGTCTTCCGCGGCGGCGGCTCCGCGCAGGCCAAGGCCTGCCGCACCGTCCGCCGGTGCACGCCATGCTTGCGTGCCAACGCCCGGATACTCATGCCCTCGACTCGGGCATCCCGCCGGATCTGCGCGAACAGCTCCACCTTCGATCCCATCATTGGCAACCACCTGTTTCGGCTCGTGAAAATCAGTTCACGAGCAACCATCAAGTGGGGCCAGATCAAACCGTCGCAACACCACCGGCGAGTCGCGAACGGGGCCAAGTCAAGCCGTCGAGCCGGGGCCCACTCAAGCTGTCACAACCAGACGGGAGGGCGACGTTCACCACTGAGATGTCGAGGACCACCATGAACTGGGCGATACAGGCCACCGCCAGCACGGTCGCCTCGCGTGATCGTTGCCGCATCCACTTACCTCAATCACACTCGATCGAATAATACACTCGTATTGTACGAGTGTATTAGTCTGGTGGTGTCGAGCGAAAGGGTGCGGATGGCGGAGCGGGTTGATCACGCGGTGCGGCGGCGGCAGATCGCTGAGGCAGCAGCGTCCGTCGCGGCCGAGCAGGGCCTGCATGCGGTGTCTATGCGCACCACAGCGGTGGCAGCGGGAATGTCGGTGACCCTGGTCCAGTACTACTTCACGAACAAGCAGGGCCTGCTCCTAGGGCTGATGAATCATCTAGAGCAGCTGAGTATTCAGCGTTGGCACGACCGCATCCAGGCCGCCAACGCTGGCGGCGGGCGCACTGTTCTCGATGCGTTCCTCGCCGAGGCGATCCCCGACGACGAGGCGAGCCGGGTCTTTCACTTGGTGGGGACCTCGTTCGCGATGCTCGCGGTGACTGACCCGGCACTCAAGGACGGCGCAGCGGGGCTGACACGACTGGAAACGGACGTCGAAGAAGCCTTCCGCCAGGCCGATGTGGAGAGCTTAAGCCGGGATCCGGCAGTGGAGGCGTACCGGCTGGTGGCGTTGGTCAACGGCCTGGGAACGAGCGTGCTGCTCGGGCACAGGACCGCCACCCAGGCCCTCGACGTCGCGTCGATGCATCTCGATGACGTCCTCGCGGGCACGTAGCCACCCCGGCGGCTCACCCCGGTCGGCCGCGCGGTCACGCGCCGAGCTTGTGGGTCAGTGGCGGCCGGCGAGGGCGGTGAGTGTGTTCGCGAACTCCTCGGCGATCGCCAACTGGGCGCGGAGTTCGGCGCAGCGCTGCTGCGCGGCGTCGGAGCATTGGTCGACGAACGCCGTGGCGTCGGCCCGCACCGCTGTCGTTGCCGCCGGGTCGGCGAGGGTGTCGAGGGCGGCGAGGGTGTCGAGGGCGGCGAGCAGGTCCCGCATCTGCTCCAGAGTGAAGCCGAGGGGTTTCATGCGGCGGATCACCAGCAGCCGGCCGACATCGGCCGCGGTGTAGAGGCGAAAGCCCCCGGGACTGCGTTCGGACGGGACGACCAGCCCCATCTCGTCATAGTGCCGGATCGTCTTCAGCGACAGTCCAGTTGCTTCGGCGACCTGGCCGATCTGCAGCAGCCGGCCGCCTTCGGGTTCGTCAGCCATGATCGTGAGCCTAGTGTTCGCCGCCGAGATGGCCGCTGAGCCTGCCGTGCCGCTCCGCGGATGCCGGGTTGAGGCCGACGAACTCGACCGTCTTGCCCTTGTTGCGGTACTTGGTCTCGATCGCGTCGAGCGCCGCGACGGTGGAGGCGTCCCACACGTGCGTATCCGAGAGGTCGACGATCACGTGCTCGGGGTCGTCGACGTAGTCGAACTGGTAGACTAGGTCGTTGCTGGAGGCAAAGAACAATTCGCCTCGCACACGGTAGGTGCGGGTGCCCGCATCGTCGGACGCGACGGCGGGAGTGACCTCGGTGAAGTGCGCGACGCGGCGGACGAACAGCAGGGTCGCGACGATGACGCCGCCGATCACGCCGTAGGCGAGGTTGTGGGTGGCGACGGTGATCACGACGGTGACGATCATGACTGCGGTCTCGCTGCGCGGCATCCGCCGCAGTGTCGCCGGGGCGATGCTGTGCCAGTCGAAGGTGCCGACGGCGACCATCACCATCACCGCGACCAGTGCGGCCATCGGGATCTGCGCCACCAGGTCTCCGAGCCCGACGACGAGGATCAGCAGGAACAGGCCGGCGAGGAAGGTCGAGATCCGGGTCCGCGCACCGGAGCTCTTGACGTTGATCATGGTCTGGCCGATCATCGCGCAGCCGCCCATGCCGCCGAAGAATCCGGTGACGACGTTCGCGACGCCCTGCCCCCAGCCCTCGCGGGTCTTATCGGAGTGGGTGTCGGTGATGTCGTCAACGAGCTTGGCGGTCATCAACGATTCGAGCAGGCCGACCAGGGCCATCGCGATCGCGTACGGGGCGATCAACTTCAGGGTCTCCAGGTTGTGCGGGACATCGGGGATGAGCCACTGCGGCAAGGTGCTCGGCAGCTCGCCCTCGTCGCCGACGTTCGGCACTCCCAGCCCGAAGGCCATGGTCACGGCGGTGAGCAGCACGATCGCCACCAGGGGTGCGGGCACCGCGTTCGACAGCTTGGGCAGACCGACCATGATGACCAAGCCTGCGGCGATCATCGGATACACCAGCCACGGCACGTCCGTCATGTGGGGCACCTGGGCCAGGAAGATCAGGATCGCCAGGGCGTTGACGAAGCCGACCATCACCGACCGGGGGATGAACCGCATCAGCTTCGCCACCCCCAGTGCGCTGAGCACGACCTGCAAAATGCCGGCGAGGATCACCGTCGCCAGCAGGTAGTCCAGCCCATGCTCACGGGCGATCGGCGCGACGACCAGGGCGATGGCGCCGGTCGCGGCCGAGATCATCGCCGGGCGGCCCCCGACGATCGCGATCGTCACTGCCATCGTGAAGGAGGCGAACAGGCCGACCCGCGGGTCGACGCCGGCGATGATCGAGAACGAGATCGCCTCCGGAATCAGCGCCAATGCGACGACGAGACCGGCGAGGGACTCGGTTTCGAGACGTTTCGGGCTCCGTAGCGCCGCAACGACATCGCTGCCCTGCACGGCCTCTTTCGCACGTGTCTGTACTGCCATCGAGATCGGGGATCCTCCATGAATCGGTCGCACGGCACTGCAGAGCAGAGGTGCGACGGATGGGCGGTGACGGCGCGGGTTCGTCCGCGCAAGCTGCACCACACCCTACCCTCTCGTAAGGGAAGTTTCATCCGTGGGTGTCGAGCGGCACCCGTTGCAGTGGATCCTCCTTACGACTGCGACCTCGTCAGGTGTGTCAATGATCGCTGTCGTCGGAAGGAATGACTACCGATTGAACGTAAGAGCGCTGCGTTGGTGCTGCAGCTGGTGCTCGCGGCCCCAGTTCTGGGCGGCGACCTGCACAGCGTCCCACGGGGACCCGAGGGGCGGGGTGTAGGACAGGTCCAGCTCGGAGAGGCCGTCGACGGTCATTCCGTGGTGCAGGGCGGTGGCGTAGGTGTCGACGCGCTTGACGGAGTCACTGTGCTGCCGCCCTAGGTCGAAGCCTGGTTCGCTCAGGAACGCACACGCCACCGCACAGCCCGCGGCGAGAGCCGCCCCGACGGAGACGACTGGAAAGCACAGCTCAGCAACGACTGACCACCCGCACCACCGTCCGCTACAGCTCAGATAACACTGACGCAGACGAACACCGCTCCACTACAGAACACCGTCCGCTACAGAGTGAAACGGAGCAATGATCAGAACCTGTGGATCACCCCGGGAAGTGTGTCTTCCCGGAGGATGATTTGCGAGGTCGCAGGAATCTGATCAAGTCCAGCTCGTCATGGCTGGCGGGAAGGGCATGCCCGTGCTCGCGGTGGTGGAGAATAAGCGCGACGGCTCCGGCGAGACCGGCGACTCGGAGGCGCCGCGGTCGTTGTTGGATGAGATTGTCCGGGACGGTGCGCGGCGGATGCTGGCGGCGGCGTTGGAGGCAGAGGTCGCTGCCTACGTGGCTTCGTGTGCCGGGGAGGTTGATGAGGCGGGGCGGCGGCTGGTGGTCCGTAACGGCCATCATGCGGCCCGGGAGGTGGTGACGGCAGCGGGAGCGGTGCCGGTGAAGGCGCCGCGGGTCAACGACAAACGTGTGGATGAGGTCACGGGCGAGCGGCGGCGTTTTTCTTCGTCGATTCTGCCTGCGTGGGCTCGCAAGTCCACGCAGGTGGCGGAGGTGTTGCCGCTGCTGTATCTGCATGGTCTTTCGACCAGCGATTTCACCCCGGCGCTCACGCAGTTCCTCGGGACCAGTGCAGGGCTTTCACCTGCCACGATCACCAGGCTGACCCGGGACTGGCAGGCCGAAGCAGCAGCGTTCGGCACTCGATCGCTGGCCGAGACGGATTACGTGTATGTGTGGGCTGACGGCATCCACCTCAAAGTCCGACTGGCGCAGGAGAAGGTGTGTCTGCTGGTGCTGATCGGGGTGCGTGCTGATGGTTCGAAGGAGCTCATCGCGCTCGATGACGGGTACCGAGAATCCACGCAGTCCTGGCTCGATCTTCTCCGCAGCTGCAAGCGCCGTGGGATGCGCTCACCGGTGCTGGCGGTCGGTGACGGCGCGCTCGGGTTCTGGGCGGCCTTACGCGAGGTGTTCCCCGAAACTCGGGAGCAGCGGTGTTGGTTCCATAAGATCGCCAATGTTATCAACGCTTTGCCGAAGTCGGTGCAGCGCAGCGCGAAAGCCGCGCTGACGGAGATCTGGAACGCGCAAGACCGCGAGCACGCCGAGAAGGCCGCGCGGGTGTTCGTCGCCGACTACGCCGCTAAGTGGCCCAAAGCGGCCGCGAAAATCACCGACGATCTCGATGTACTGCTGGCGTTCTACGACTACCCCGCCGAGCACTGGGTGCACCTGCGGACGACGAACCCGATCGAGTCCACTTTCGCTACCGTCCGGTTGCGCACCAAGGTAACCAAAGGTCCCGGATCACGGGCGGCGGGGATCGCTATGGCGTTCAAACTCATCCAAGCCGCCCAAACTCGCTGGCGCGCAGTGAACGCACCGCACCTGGTTGCCCTCGTCCGCGCTGGAGCCCGCTTCGACCAAGGCCGACTCGTTGAACGCGCCGCCACCACACCCGAAACCACGGCTGCCGACGACGCTGCCGCCTGACCCTCGTGGCCGTGGCTGCCCCGCTGCGGCCGTGCCATGATCGACAGTATGGGCCACGACCGGCAAGACCGCTTCCCCGACGACCACGTTCCTGGCGGGAACGCCGGCCGCCCCTGGCAGCCGCGCGGCGATCTCGGGGACCTCGACCCGGATGCATTGTTCGGTGCGTTCGGCCAGCCCCTCACCGATGGCCCCACCATCGAGTGGATGCCCGGCATGGCCGATCAGATGCTGCGTGAGTTGGCACCGCTGCTCGCCGAGGACGGCATCGACATCACCGCCGATGCCCTCGACACCGACCTGGCGACCCTGCAAGCGGCCCTCGACCGCGCCGTCGCACGTCACAACCACACGCTCGCCACCCCGACCGGTGAGCAACGCAGCTGGTGCACCTCCACCCTCCGGCTGCTCGCCGAATCCATCGATACCGACAATCTCGACCTCGCTGAAGGGATCCTCGAAACCGTCCCCCCGGAATCACCCGACGGCAAAGCCACAGTCGCCGGCGTCATCGGCGTCGGCGCCCAGCTCCTCGATTCCTGGCTCACCACACCACCGGCAGGCATCAACAAAACCGCGGCAGCAACTATCGTCATCCGACCCCCACGATGGCACGGAGAACGCGCCGCCATCGACCTCCTCGCCCTGGCCCGCAAGAACAAAGCCCACCTCAGCCACGGCAAAATCATCGCGGCCCACGGCGGCCACACCACCCTCTACGGCACCGCTCTCGCCGTCACGGCCGTCCTGGCAGCCTGGGCCGACCACACCAAGACCACCGTCACCAACCTCGCCGGCACGCACCTTCGCTAACACTAGGCAATCCACAGGATTTGACTATTCCTCGATCCGCGTTTGACTTCACCTGCAGATGCGGATTGCTCCACAGCATCCGCTCAGCAGCCTTTCGGCCAGCAGGTTCGTTTAGTGGACTACCGCAGGACCAGGCCTGCGGGGGTGGGCACGCCGTCGAGCCCCTTGGCATCCATCAGCGTGAAGGGGCGTCCCGCGAAGCGGGCACCGTGAGGCCCCAAGGGCTCGGGCGTGGTGAAGTCGCCCTCAGCGGTCTCGATGAGCCGGCCCCAGCGTCCGTCCATCATGTGGACCTTCACTTCGCGCAGCGGCGAACCGGTGCCAATGAAGAACCGCCCCCAGAACTCTCCGGGACCGGGCTTGGTCACGCAGATCAGCGTGTCGTCCTCACCGCGCGCGAGAAGGTCCACGGCGAGCACGCCGCGCGGGCCGTCGGTACGCAGCCTCAGCAGCGTGACCTCGTCGGTGCTCAGCGCGGTCTCGGCAGCCGGGTCGTACTGCCCGGCCTCGTCGAGCTGCACGGTGTCCTCGATGTTCGTCACGTCGATCTCCTTCGTACTTCAGACCGTAGGCAGACCGATGCGGAACCGTATAGGCGTGTCCGATCCGCGAACGGTGAGCACGAACTCGTCCGCGTATGGCGCCGACCCAACGAGCGTTACGCGGGCGCGATCATCGACGGGATCTACGATCGACGTGGCGAACGCAGTTGAGGGTATAGGGCCCGGTTCGTAAAGCCCCAAGCTCGTCACGGGCGGGGCATCTGCAAACGAAAAGCAGCCACGAGCTATGGGGTCCATCCCCACAGTGGCCGCAGAAAGGATTCCGGCGCGAAACCAGGCTCCCGGCGAGAAGAACACTGGTCGGTTGGTCCCTACTTCCCACCCAAGATGTGGGCCTACGCCTAACGCCGAGGGGGTCTCGAAGCGCTCATCAGGTGCCCTGTCCAGCAACGCTGGACTACGATCTTTATCGCCTTTCACATTTGTTCCCTTCGTTCGGATTCTGGACTACGCCCGCGCGGAAAGCAGCGGGTGCACACGCTCAGCGGCCTTGGTCGAGGAGTCGCGTCGGCGCTCCCACGACCACTGAGCACCGATGTTGGGCAGGTCTTCGTAGCGCACCTTCCACACCTCCGGGTCGATGGCCTTCTTGAGCTGGTTCACGCTCGGGATCGTCTTCGGCATCAGCGCTGCTCCTTCGTATTTCAGACTTGCGAGTCCTCTCGTCGTCTTAGGGCCGCGCGGCGTGATCGGCTACTAACCCAGCTCCCGATCCCCATCAGGACCGACCAGATGGCAGTGAACACAGCCGCTTGCACAAGGACACCAGACACGCTGCGCCCATTATCAGCCCACACATACGTGAGAAGCGCGTAGAGAACGAACGCCACCGCAGCTGCGACAGTAAAGCCCACTAACTTCTGCATCTCGTCTCCAATTCTTCGTTAATTGGATTCTTGCCCAGCCGCAGCGAACTCGGGGAGCCGTGCGGAGATCTGCTCCCAGGTGAGTTCGTTCGCAGCGATCGCGAGCACGAACTGTTCCGCAGCATCCGGGTCCAGGGTGTTGGACACGCTGTATCCGTTGAGCCCCAGCAGTAGCCAGCAGCCCGCCCATCCGGTTCGCTTGTTGCCGTCGGCGAGTGCCTGGGTCGTGACGAGAGAGTGCAGCAGGGCGGCCGCCTTATCCCACACGCTCGGGTAGGCGTCTTGTCCGAACACTGTGGCCGATGCGCGCATGATCGACGACTCGAACAGCCCGGGGTCGCCAGAGATCGGCCTGAATCCGCATGCGTACTCCGCGGCGATCAGAACCTCATCGGCCGTAGGGAAGTCGGTCACGCAAGCCGCCGATTCAGCTCGGCGGAGCGCTCAGCTGTGCGAGCGGCGATTGCTCGGACCAGCCCCTCCCGATTGCGCGCCTTGTCCAGGATCGCTTGCTTCGCGAAAGCTCGCATCGACGATCCGGCGTCGCTTGCAGCCGAACGGACTGCTGCCAGCTCGTCTTCGGTGAACTCCACGTTCATAGCGGGCATGCCGCCTCCTCTCAATCAGTACCGCAATAGTACCACTTGTGGTACCTTATTGGTACTGATTGGCGAGTATCGGTCCGCAATCGTCTGGAAAGTACGCCTGTTTATGGAACCGAAATGCAGACAACGAAACCAGACACTCGCACCCTCTGAATCAGTGAATATTCCAGCGGTTCAATGTGTCTGGTTCAACGGGGGCGTGGATGCGCGAATGGCGTCGATGATCTGGGCGTCGAGGTCTGGTCTCTCCGCGACTTCGGGGTCGAATCGGCCAGATTCTGCGGCCAGAAGGGCATCGAGGGCGCGGGCGTACAGTTCGTTGGTCACATGAATTGGACGCGCCAGCGCGCCGATCGGTTCCCGTCAGGGTGCGGTTGCGTCGTCGAGCAGCTGGAGGAGCTCCTCGAGGAGCTTGCCCGCTCGGGCATCGACATCGTCGAGCACGTCATCGACGTCGGCGAGGGTGCCCTGTGCGGCGCGGCGCGCGGCCAGGCCGCGGTCCCAACTACTAGGGTCGAGCGGCGCCGGCTCGGGGTACTCCGTCGCAGCGGGTTCGCCGGCCGGCGTGGGCCGGGGAGCGATGTGGCGGTGAGCGGGAGCACCGCCCGCGAGGAGGGCACGGAGCAGTGCTCCGATCGCGCTGGCGCTGAGGTGTGTGGTGGTGTCGAGCGGCGGCGCGCCCCATCCGTCGAGTGGGGTGAACATCGGCGCACCGTCCGGCACGGCCGGCACGGCAGGGACCGGTTCTCCGCGCAGGGCGGTAGCGGTGATGCTCGGGCTCGGGACGTGGTGCTGCAGGGCGCGCAGGCGCAACCACGCCTCGAGCACGGCGGCCGGCGAGACGCCAGCGTTCTGGAGGTCGGGCGCCGTGGTGAACTCTTCGCCACCCGCGGCGGTGATGCGGAGCTCGTCGGTCTCGTCGTCGACGTAGAGTGCGCCGGCGGTGAGCCGGGACAGCGCGGTCGGGCCGATTCCGCTGGTGGCGAGCACCAGGAGCAGCGCGTCGCGGCGAGCGAATAGTGCGGCGGGCCACCCGTCGGGCAGGTGCGCCGCGACGTCGACCGCGAGGTCGATGAGGTGCCGCCGCCGCGCCGCCCGCGTGACGTCGATCGCCTCGCGCACCTCTTCGGCTATGCCCGGCGGGCGGTGGCCGGCGCGACGGTGCACTCCGTTGATGACGGCGACTCGGCGGCGTTGCGTGCGAGGTGCCGCGGGGTTGGCGGCGATGAACCGGGCCAGCGCTACGGGTGGGGTAGGCATCGCGGGCTCGTCGATGGCCGCGCACCAGTCGCTCCAGAGCGTCCAGACAGCGCGCTCGCGCACTCCGAGGTCGTCCACCGTGTTCATAGGCCGAGTTTCGTGACGGAGTTCGCGACGAGGGGCGCTGTTTCGTGTCGGTACCGCAGGACAGTGGCGACGTTGGTGTGACCAGTCTGGGCCATGACCTCCTCGAAGGTGGCGCCGTTGCGCAGGGCCTGGGAGACATGCCCGGAGCGCAGGCTGTGCGCGCCGAGCTGCTCGACGACGGCGGGGTCGATGCCAGCGCGCTCGGCGCGGCGCCGCACGATGGCGTGCACGGACGACGCCGCGAGGGCCTGCTCGCCCACGAGCCCGTTGCGGCGGATCGACCGGAAGAACGGCCGCCGGGCGGCGACCCAGCGGCCGACGAGCTGGTCGGTGCTGGCGCACACGTGCCCGGTCGCCTCCAGCGACGGTGCTCCGGTGAGCAGGCGGATCACGCCGCGGCGGCCGTAGCGGTCGCTGGCGGCGACGACCTCGGCCCAGCGGACCGCGGCGCATGCCGGGCAACGTCGGGGGTCTTCGGCGCGCGGCGCGGGGTGCAGGCGTCCTTCGCCTTCCTGGTCGGTCTTCGACCGCGTGACAGTGACGTGCAGGCCGTCCGCGCGGTGCAGCTCCACGTCGTCGCCTACAAGGGCGACCAGCTCGGACCGACGGATGCTGGTCGTGAGACCGACGAGCAGGAGGGCGCTATCGCGCCGCTCGACGACGGCGTCAGCCCAGCCGAGCACCTGCTCGCGGGCCGTGGTGACCAGGTCCATGACATCGTCGGTGAGCAGCGGGGCGCGGGGCTGGCGGGGCCTCTCCCCCGCGGTCGCGTACTCGCGCTTGATCCCGGCGAGGGTGGCGCGGACGAGCTCGTGCCGGGTCGGCAGGTCGGTGATGCCGGCGCGGCGGTGCCGATCGGCGATCGCGCTGACCCACTTGCTCAGCGTCGACGGCGCGTACGCGCGCCTCCCCGCCTGGGTCACGGTGTCCCGGGCGACCACGAGGTAGGCGGCGATCACCTCGGGTCGCGCCGGCAGGGCGGTGTAGCCGTGGCGGGTGCACCAGTCCTCGAACCGGACCCAGGCGGCGTGGTACGCCTGGCTGGTACCGGACGCCTGCGCGTGCTCGACGACCTCCGCCATGCGCGCGACGATCTCCGGCGGCAACGCCACCGCGTCGCCCGGCGTGCTGCGCACGACTGTGGCGTCACGTGACGTGAAGTCGTCCGACGGTGCGGTCACCGCGGACCGCCGGGCGGTTCGACCTCGGACCGGGTGAGCCCGGACGCCGGGCAGCGCAGGCGGCCGTGCGGTGCCGGCAGCGGATGGTCGGCGTAAACGCGCTCGGTCTCGCCGGGCCACGCCGTGGTGGCCACGCTCGACCCACACCATGGGCACGTCGCCGCGGCGGCGGCCGGCGGCGCCTTCCGGGTGCTGACGTGCATGTTCATGCCCCTGACGGTACCAAATTCGCTTTGACCTGCATAGTGTCCAGTTTGGCTGCGGGAATAGAAATTCCCGCGAGCTACCGCAACCAAACCATGTGTAATAACGCTCAGAGCGGGTGATCGGCAACGAACTTGTCGTGTCTCAGTTTTCGTGGCGGAATTTCACGCGACTTGGCAGGTCACAGGGGCCGCCGAGGAAGCCGACGCGCTGGCGTACGCGGATGATCGCGGCGGGCTGCTGGAGCAACTCCCCTAGACGCCCGGCGGTAGAGAGCCGCGATTCACGCACCCACGTGTATTGCAGTGCAGTGTATTGCACTGCAATGCACCCGCTACAGGCCGTAGCGGCTCAGGTACTCGTCGAGCGCGTTCTCGACGAGCTGGTTCTTGGACACGCGCCTCCCGAGGATCGCGGGAATCTTCACCGCGCCGGCGTCCAGTCGATCGAGCAGCGTCCGGGGTAGACGGAACGAGGACGGGACCTTCGGCTCCGCAGCCGGGGGCACCTCCTCCCCTGCAGCCCGGACAGGAGCGGAGGCAGGTCGCGGAGCCGGCGCGACGGGCGGCTGTTCCGGCGCCGCGGGGGCAGCAGCCGGCTCGGCCGGGCCGGGCGCGGCGAGCGCCTCCGCCGGGTGCTGCTCGTGGCGCTTGGTGACCTTCTTGCGCTCGATCGGTGGCATGGGCTTCTCCTTCTACTTGGTGCGGATCAGGTCGAGTTCGGTGGCGAGGTCGGTGAACGCGATCTGGAGTGCCATGGGTCCGTCGCCGCGGAGGTTGAACACGGACTGCCCGGTTCCGTGCGCGTCGCCCCATGCGGCGCGCTTCGGGGTGACGGTTCGGGCAACCAGACCACCGTCGGGGAGGCTTCCGTACGACTCGCGGAGTTCGCTTTCGCGGAAGTCCTGCTCGCCGTTCTTCTCTCGGCGGGTGATCACGATGGCCTTAATCGCCAGCTTGGTGTTGACCTGCTTCTGGACGAAGTTGGAGGTCTTCACGATGTTCTCGATCCCCCGCACGCTGTCGACCATGGCTTCCGTGGCAAGGATCATCCCGTCGGCGTAGTAGAGGCCGTTGAGCAGCAGTCGCCCGAGGCTCGGCGGGCAGTCGATCAGGACCGCGTCGTACTCGCTGAGGTCGACGTTCTCGAACGCTGCGCGAAGCCGATACGGCACATCCGGCGCTCCGTCGGTGTCGCGGTTGGCGAGCCCGAGGTCGGCAGGCAGGAGGTCGATGCCCGGCCAGGGCGTCTTAACCCGGATGTCCAGAGCCGAGCCTTCGGCGTATTCGGCCAGGAGGTCCGCCATCGTGGGCGTGTCCTCCTCGACCTCGACCCCGAGCCCTGTTGTGATGTTGGCCTGCGGGTCCAGGTCAATGAGGAGGGCTCGACCGCCTGCGTGCGAGATTGCGCCGGCGAGGCCTAGCACGGTGGCGGACTTGCCGACGCCGCCCTTCTGGTTCGCAATGGCATAAACGGGCGTTGAGCTGGTCATACACCGGTCCTTTCGAGTGATTGCACTGTATCGGAGTGCAGTGCGTTCGCATGCGTGACACGGCGTTGCGTCGCGATGCTCTGCAGTGTCATGCATGTAGGTGCGATTCGTTGCAGTGCCTAACTGTGAGATGTGATGTGACGCGATGCAGTGCGAATCACTGCATGGCGTAACAGTACGACACAATACGACGCACCGCAATACGTTCCGGTGTATTGCGGCGCAATACAGCGCAACGCACTGCAATACATGACGCAACAGTGCACCGCACCGCCTTGTACTGCACTCATACCACTCGAAGGGCCGCACGTCGCTGTATTGCAGCGCAGTGCAGCGCAATGCGGTGCAATACACCGCAGTGCTGTGCGCTACTCAGCTGTGCCGCGAGGCGCGATCCGCTCCCGTTGGGCGGTCGTTGCCTCGGCCGGAGGGCCAGGCCTCGACTGCGGACTCCTGGACCCAGAGGGGCATGCTGGCTACCCCGTCGCCACCGATGCGCGGCCGGATCCGGACGTTGATGAGCCATTGCCCGTCGATGAGGCGGCAGACGCCGAGGACTTCTCCATCCATGGTGAGTTCGAGCCGGACGCCGGCGCTGCGGAGCCATAGCGGTAGCCGGTCCGCGCGGGTGGCGGCGCGGGCGAGGTTCGGGAACGCCTTGCTGATGTCGACGCGCACGGGGCGGGGCGGATTCCGCTCGTGCCACACCCTCGGATCGAACATGCTTTCATGGTAACGCGGGAGGCGATCTTGTCGTCAATAGTCCGCATGGCCTGCGGATATAGTTATAGCCTGGCGGGTTCGTCTTCCCTACGTCCCCGCCAGGCCTACGGTCACGGTAGCACGGGCGTTCGATAGATGCGGCAGAGGCTACCCTTCGGCTCCCGTGCACAGCTGTTGTCGGAGCCTGTTTCCCGTGGTCAGATAGTTCTAGATAATTGGCCTGTTTTATCTGAATCTATCTGGTGGGTGGTCGAGCATGGTGCAGCCGAGTCCGTACACGCCTGGCGCGATCGCGCGTCAGGTGCCTGGTCGGGACCAGGAGTTGGCGGACTATCAGGAGCGGTTGTCGTTCATGGCTGCGACGCAGTCGCTGGTGCCGCGGATTCGGATCGACCGTGGGCCGCGGGGGCTGGGTAAGACGTCGATGTTGCGGGCTGCGGAGACGATGGCTGAGCAGCAGTTCAACGCGCTGTCGGTGTGGGTCGTGGCGGGGGAGGGGTCGTTGCTGTCGGCGATCGCGCGGTCGGCTGAGCGGGCGGTAGCGGACGTGACTGGCGACCGTGGCGGTGAGCGGGGCCGGCTCAGTGAGCGGTTGACGGTGAAGTTCGGACTGTCGGTACCGGGAGTGGGGTCGGCGGAGGCGACGGTGGCGCCTCGTGCGCGTGAGCGGGAGGGGGAGGGGCCGGTCGACACCTGGGACCTGCAGGACCTGCTCACTGAGGTCCGGGACAAGGTGCGCAAGCAGCGACCCGGCGGTGTGGTGGTGTTCGTCGACGAGATCCAGCAGGGCGATCCGGCGAGCCTGCGGACGTTGAGCTACACGTGGCAGAACCTCCAGGCTCGGCGCCCGGATCTTCCGGTGGCGCTGTTCGGGGCCGGCCTACCGACGAGTACTGCGGTGATCAACAAGGCGGTGATGAACGCGGAGCGCTTCGACTACCGCACCCTCGGTGGACTCAGTGACGATGCCGCGGCGATCGCCTTGGCAGCGCCGGCGCAGCAGCGTGGCGTGCAGTGGACGCCGGAAGCGCTGCGCAGAGCAGTAGCTATCGCCGATGGCTACCCGTACACGGTGCAGCTGATCGGTGAACACACGTGGGCGGCCGCAGGCCGACCCGATCCAGGCGCACTCATCACAGTCGAGCATGTGGAGCATGGACAGGCGTTGGTGGATAGGTCGATGCAGCAGATCTATGAAGCGCGGCTAGACCGTGCATCGACGCCCGCGCAGCAGGAGTTCGTGATGACGATGGCGCAGCTGGGCAACGGGCCGGTCCCGCGAGCGGCGATCGCCCAGCAGCTGGGAGTGTCGAGCACAGGCCTATCAACAACCCGCGACGAGCTACTCGAGGCAGGCGTCATCACCGAGGCCGGACGGGGCATGCTGACCTTCGGATTGCCCGGGTTCGCCGAATACATCCGCGACGAACACGGCCTCGAGCTACTCCCTGCACCCGCCCGGAGCATCCGCGGCCGCAGCGCTCTCAACGCCAGCCTTGGACGGACAGCGACCGGGAGGAGCGGCGAGAGTGGTGGCGTGAGTGGTGGTACGGCTACACCACCCGCCGTCCAATCGCACCGGCGCAGCCCTGAAACACCAGGTGCCTCGCACGACGGACCATCACTGTGACCGAGCATCGCCATTGCGTGCAGGCGTTAGGAGCAGAGCGGCGACAGCAGCCACAGCGACACTGAGCATTACCGCGTAGATAGTGGCTGCGGATCCGCCAGGAAACAGTAGGCCGGCGAAAACGACGTTGTAGAGCGCGTGTCCGAGGACCAAACCAAGAAGTGCCCGCCACCGCCAGTCGAGCAGACACACGACTCGGCCATTGCACCCAGAGCCGAGGCCCACCCCTGGTACAGGTGCGTGACGCCGCGAAGCATAGCGGAGGCTAGACGACAGTTGTGCCCCAGGCGCGTCCACCGGCCACATCGGTGGGAGAAACCGGGTGGCCACGGCACCAGCCGCCGTCGTCACAGTCGCAACAGCAACGACAAGCAGTGCGCCACCCACGGCGATACGACTGCCAGTCCTAACCGTCGCCGTCAATACTTTCGATGCGAACTTCGGTAGCCGTCCGTCACCATGACCGGCCGAGCAGAGCCCAGGGCCCCCGCGCAGCAGTTGCCACCACCTGCAATACTTAGTTGCATCAGACAGGTCACTGGTCACGCGCTTAGCGCGCTTCCGCGCGCTACCCCACTCGTCCGCTTTGCACATCTCCTCGCGCCGTCGCCGACGTATCTCTCGGCCAAACTTGAGAGCTTCAACCCTTCTGGTTCCGCGAAGGACAGAACCGCGCGAGCACTACTTCGCAGCGGGTTCGAATCGGGGGATTTACGTCGCGGCGATCATGTTGTTGAGTCGAGTTCAGGCAACTTAGGTGTGGCGCTGGCACAGCAGTGTTTGACGCTGGGGCTGTCGTTTACCTGCGTGGTCGACCCGAGGACTAACCGCTCCACACGTGCTCTCATCAGTGCCTATGGCGGCCACATTGTCGATGTGGAACAGCCTGATCCGGTATCCGGTGACTTTCTGCAGGCTCGCATAACTGCTGTAGAACAGATCGTCCGGGAGATGGCTGAGACGGGGGTTCACGCCTGGTGGCCAAATCAGTACGCGAACGTAGCCAACATTCGTGCGCACGCCGAGGGAACAATGCGCGAGATCGCCGAGTCCCCTTCGGGGCCGCCTGATGTGCTGGTGGTCGCTACGAGTACGACTGGAACGCTGCAAGGTTGCATGCGGTACGCGAAGGAACACAGCCTGGACACCCGGTTCGTCGCTGTTGACGCAGTGGGCAGCGTGCTGTTCGACGGAGACCGTGGTTGCCGCGCCCTTCCCGGCTTCGGAGCCGGCGTTGCGCCTGCACTCGCCGCCTCAGCTGCTCCGGATCAAGTAATCAAGGTTTCCGCCCTCGACAGCGTGGTCGGGTGCCGACGTCTCGTCCAGCGAGAAGGCTACCTCGCTGGAGCCTCAGGCGGCGCGGTTGTTGCGGCCGTGGAGCATTTCGATGTCGATCGCGACGAGAGCATCTGCATGGTGCTCCACGATGGTGGCGAACGCTATCTCGACACTGTCTACAGTGACTCGTGGGTTCAGACCGAACTCGGCTGCGATGCTGCGGAGTTGACCGCCCGCGTGCAGGCTGCTCCCGGCACATGGGGGGCGTTGCGTTGAGAGTGGGCATCGTCGGCGGCGGTCCTCGGTGTGTGGCCGCGATGGAGTCGCTCATCGCCGAGTGCGAACACGACCTCCCCGAGCTCATAATCTTCGAGCCACACAGCGCGATAGGCCCTGGGTGGGCCTACGACCCGCAGCAACCTGAGTGGAACCTCCTCAACGTCGCGGCCGATGCCATTCTCCCAGCCACCACCACCTCGCCCCGGTTCGTGGACTGGCTTCGGGTACACCATCCCTACGCTGACCACTTGTTTCCGCCCCGTGCACTCGCCGGCCGCTACCTAGTCGAGGCCGCGACCAGCGCTGCCCGGCGTTTTCCCACGGTCACTCACATTGGCGAACGTGCTCACAATCTGACCTCTACCGACTCGGGTTGGGTCGTTCATGCGGGGGCACAACACCATACGGTCGACGCAGTACTGCTCGTCACGGGGCACGCGGCGACATGGTCGGGCCAACTACAAGCAGCGGCCCCCGCATATCCCCAGACATACGCAGGCGGCCCTCTCCCGGAGTCTGTGGCGATCCGCGGAGCCGCACTGAGCGCAATTGACGCAACTCTTGCCTGCACCCAGGGAAGCGGCGGGCGATTTACCGCAGTGCCTGGGCGCCCGCACGAAGTTGCCTACCAGCCGAGTCCGGACAGTCCCCAACGTATTCACTGGTTTTCGCGAACCGGACGGCTCATGTGCGCCAAGACAGACCGCGCAGTGCTCAACAGCATGCGTTGGCTTCCGGCGATAGCGCGGACCCGTGCCAAGCAGCTCGCCACTGAGGACACGGCGCTCGTCGTGAATGATGCTGCGGCGCAGATCCTGGTCCGCATTGGCGGTGACGAAACTCGTCGCACCGATGACCCAAGAGCGTGGCTCGAGCGTGATCTACTTATCGCGCACGGAGCGCGCCCGCCCGACCTGCTGTGGGCTCAGGGGCAGGCGTGGAAGGCGCTTTACCCGCACCTCATCGAACGTCACCTGCGCTTGCAGCAGTCCGGTGGTGCTCCGCCGGAGGGCTGGACCAACTTCTCGAAGCTTTGCCAGGCGATGGAGCCACTCGCCTTCGGTCCGCCCGCTATCAACGCCGAGAAGATGCTCGCACTCGTGCACGCCGGCGTCCTGTCCATCGACGCCGGCACGACACCACCGAGGGCTGATCTGGTGATCGATGCGGTTCTTGCCCCAGCGGGGCTGCCCGACTCGACGGATTCGTTGTGGCATTCGCTCCGCGAGCAAGGCCTTATCGAACGCGCGACCGATCGAGACGCAGTGGCGATCGACCTCGACGCAACCGTCCTTGTCGGCGGCGAACGCATTGAAGGATTGGCCGTGTTCGGCCGCTCGGTCGAAGGGGTGGTACTGGGCACCGACACTCTCAATCACGTATTGCACCCTCACCTTCATCGGTGGGCTGCCCAGCTAAGACGCACCTAGGAGGACAACAGCAAATGCCCGAGAACTCCGTTTCAGCTAACGCCCAGCTGCGCTTCCGCGCGCACGGTGAACCCGCAGTCCCTGGGCGTCTCGTGCGATGGCAGGTCGACCTGCTTCGCGATTGGGCAACCCTGCACCAGCTGATCGAAGAGCACGGCTCACCGGTGAACGTCATCAACCCGGCTCCGCTCGCCGGGCACGCCGGAGAGCTCATTGCAGCGGCGCAGGAAGCGCGGGTCGACCTGCGGGTGTACTTCGCTCGCAAGGCGAACAAGGCACTGGCCCTTGTCGAGGCTGCTCTCGCTGCCGGGCACGGCATCGACGTCGCTTCTGAGCAGGAACTGCGACAAGTATTGGCCTTCAATCCTCAGCCTGACCGGATCATCCTGACCGCCGCTGTCAAACCCAATGCGCTACTAAAGCTGGCTGTGAACTCCGGCGTTGTGATCTCTATCGATAACGGCGACGAGCTCGCTGCGCTGGTCCGAGTCATCGCAGAGTGCAAGCACCGGGAAGACGTTCCGGTGGCCCTCCGGATCGCAGCGGAGCTTCCCGGCGCCGCCCCCAGTCGGTTCGGGATGGCCCAGGAGCAGATCCGCGAGATCTTAAACAACTTCCCAGGCCAACTCGCCCTGTCTGGGTTCCATTTTCATTTGCACGGCTATAGTGCCGAGCATCGAAGCGAGGCTCTCGCACAGGCGCTCGACCTGATAGCCACTGCCCGCCATCAGCAACACCGGCCCACCTTCATCGACATCGGGGGCGGCATTCCCATGCGCTACCTCGACACACCGGCTACCTGGGATGCGTATCAGCAGTCCACCAAATCTAGTGATCTGTCCGCCTTTTGGGCAGCCAAGGCGCCCGAGAACGTCTATCCCATGTGGCAGGAGCTAGTGCGAGGCGCCTGGCTCGCATCAGTTCTAAGCGCACCAGGCCTCGCACAGCGCATCGCCGACGCCGGCATCCGCCTCCACGCCGAACCTGGACGCTGCCTCCTTGACGGGTGCGGCCTCACTGTGGCGAGAGTCGAGTTCCGCAAACAACGATCCGACGGCACTTGGCTGATCGGACTAGCCATGAACAGAACCCAGCTACGCTCCGCCGCCGACGACTTCATCCTCGACCCAATCTTGATCCCAGCACCGGAGCGCGCACCCACGCCACCCATCTCCGGATTCCTCGTCGGGGCCTACTGCATCGAAGCCGAGCTGATCACACGCCGCAGAATCACCTTCCCCGAAGGCGTAGCCGTGGGCGACCTGATCGCCTTCACCAACACTGCCGGATACCTGATGCATATCCTCGAAAGCGCATCACATCAAATACCACTGGCACATAACATCGTCCTGAAAGAGGGCAGATGGCGAAGGGACCAGATTGATCAACCGTGAGCGCATCGTCACAGGGGCGGTCTAGTAGCTGCTCAGCGTTGGGAATATTCCGATGACACCGACTGTCCAGAGCGCGTGGATGATGACCGGGACGTACCAACGGGGGAACCAGTAATACATCTGTGCTGCAACGAGACCCAGTAGGATTGAGGCTATGACCAGTGCGCCGTTGCCGGTTGCCGCGGTGACCACACCGTAGATGACGGTGGATGCAAGGACATACCAACGTGCCGGGAGCACCGACCGCAGTCCAATCCGGAAAAAGACTTCCTCCGCCGCCCCCGTCGCGAGAGCGACACTGAACACGATGGCCGCGTCACCGCGCGCGGTAGTGAGCGCTGCGGACACCCATTGCGCCGTCCAGGGAAACCGCAACAGAGTGAGTGCCCCGATGACGCAGACGATAGCGAACGCCAAGCCCACGGCGACTGCCGCCGCCACCGGGAACCCCTGCATCCGCGTGGGCGGCTGACGCAACGCCCGCAGCAGGAAACGGACCGATGGTTCGGTGGTGTCGGGCGGGCGCGTCGTGCTGGCGGCCGCAACGACCACTATCCCCCCAATCAGCCATGTTGCTGCGACAGCTGCGCTAACCGGCGGCAAAGGGCCGCCGCTGCTCGTGGCGGCGAAGGTGGCCCGCAGCAATACCGCCCCGACCACGGCGATCACAACGGCCAACACCGCCGCCCATCGTGCGCGGTCACCTTTTAGGTCCGGCATGCCCATGTCCGGCAGCTTAGAGTGTTGCATGAGGATTTTGGTGGTCGGAGCTTCAGGCTATATCGCGAGTAGAACTATCCCCCTACTTCTTGAAGCGGGTCACGAGGTAGTCGCCGCCGCTCGCACACCAGCCAAGCTGGATCGATTCTGGTGGCGCGAACAGGTCACCGCCCGCCCGTTGGACGTCCTCGATGACGAGTCCGTCCGATCAGCCCTCACTAAAGACCTGGATGCACTTATCTACCTCGTCCACGGCATGGCTGGCGATGCCTTCCAAGACACTGATCGCCAGGCCGCCACCGCAGTCCGTGCCGCCGCAGACACTGTGGGAATCGACCGGCTTGTGTACGTCTCCGGGATCATCCCCGACACCGCGGGAGACGATCTCTCCGACCACCTCCAGTCGCGACTGGAGGTCGAACAGATACTCAACCAGACCCACGGGACAACGATCACCCTGCGCGCGGCGATGATCATCGGCGCCGGATCCACCAGCTACTCCCTGATGAGTCAACTGGCACGGCGGTTACCTGTCACCGTGCTACCGGACTGGATGAACCACCTGGTAGAGCCTCTTGCCGTCGCCGACCTCGTCGCCGCTATCACCGGCGCACTGACCGCTCCGAGCGCTGGCAGTAACAGGTACTTCGATATCGGCGGAGGGGAACAACTGCCTTACCCTGACCTCATCGCACGCTATCTCGCCGCCAACAACCTCGAAAGACCCTCCATTCGAGTACCACTCGTCCCTCAAACGCTCGTCGGGCAGATCGCAGCGCGCGTGGCCGACGTACCGAACCCCACCGTCCGGGCACTCATCGAAAGCCTCAGCAAGGACATGGTCGCCACCGACCGACGATGGATCGGGGAACTCGTCGGACCGAGCTACACGCCGACAACCATCGCTGAAGGCCTACGGCGAGCCGAGCAACCGATCGATTACCTGACTGCGCCCTCCCAGCGAGATTCTCTGCAGGCCCTGCCAGGAGGCCCCTACTGGACCAGGTAGAAATTCAGCTACAACCTGGACTGATGCACGGTCTCTGCCTGTGCGACTCTGGTATCACGACGAGAGCAATGATCAGAACCTGTGGATCACCCGGGAGTATCGGAATTTCGGTGTAAGTGGCCCGACTCGCTGACCAGAGCTGGTTGGTGGGAAAGAGGGTCTGATGACCGAGACACTGCATGTCATGGACGATGGCAGGCAACCAACTGAGCAGGAGCTGCAGCTCGCGCGGGAGCTCGTCGCGCAGGCCCGGGAGCAGGGCGCGTCGATGAGCGCGCCGGGGATGCTGCGGGCGTTGACGAAGACGATGCTCGAGACCGCCCTCGATGAGGAGATCACCGAGCACCTGGGCTACGACAAACACCACATCGAGGGTCGAGGAAGCGGGAACTCCCGCAACGGTGCCAGGACGAAGACAGTGATCACCGAGACCGTCGGGCCGATCGAGATTGAGGTGCCACGCGATCGGGAGGGCTCGTTTGATCCGAAGATCGTCGCCAAGCATCAACGTCGTCTGAATGGGGTTGATGAGATCGTCTTATCCCTCGCTGCGAGGGGGCTGACCAGCGGCGATATCGTCGCGCATTTCGATCAGATCTACGGCGCCTCGATTAGCAAGGACACGATCTCCCGGATTACGGACAAGATCGTCGAGGAGATGACCGGCTGGTTCAACCGGCCGCTGGAGCCGATCTATGTCGCGGTGTTCATCGATGCCCTGCACATCAAGGTCCGCGACGGGCAAGTCGCTAACCGGCCGTTTTACGCGGCGATCGGCGTTGATCTCGACGGGCACAAGGATGTCCTAGGGATCTGGGCCGGCGAAGGCGGCGGGGAGTCGGCGAAGTTCTGGTACGCGGTGCTGAGCAGCCTCAAAAGCCGCGGCGTGAACGACGTGTTCTTCCTCGTCTGTGACGGATTGAAGGGCTTGCCGGCGTCGGTGGCCGCGGTCTGGCCGGAGACGATCGTGCAGACCTGCGTGATTCATCTGCTGCGCAACAGCTTCAAGTACGTGCCTCGCCAGCACTGGGACACTCTCAAACGCGATCTCAAGCCGATCTACACCGCCATCGACGCCACCGCCGCAGAGGCAGCTCTGGACGCTCTCGACGACACCTGGGGGCAGAAGTATCCGACGATGATCCGGCTCTGGCGCAATGCCTGGGACGAGTTCATTCCGTTCCTGGACTACAACATCGAAGTCCGGCGGGTGCTCTACTCCACCAACGCCATCGAGAGTCTCAATGCCAGGTACCGGCGGGCAGTCAAAGCCCGCGGGCATTTCCCGACCGAGCAGGCAGCGTTGAAAACGCTGTACCTTGTGACCAGGGCGCTCGATCCGTCCGGTCGGGGCCAGAACCGGTGGGCGGCCCGCTGGAAACCCGCCCTGAACGCGTTCGCGATCACCTTCGCCGACCGCATCCCCGGCCTCAACCGAGACCAGGGCTAACAACGCCACTTACACCGAAAATCTGACACTCCCGATCACCCCGGGAAGTGTGTCTTCCCGGAGGATGATTTGCGAGGTCGCAGGAATCTGATCAAGTCCAGCTCGTCATGGCTGGCGGGAAGGGCATGCCCGTGCTCGCGGTGGTGGAGAATAAGCGCGACGGCTCCGGCGAGACCGGCGACTCGGAGGCGCCGCGGTCGTTGTTGGATGAGATTGTCCGGGACGGTGCGCGGCGGATGCTGGCGGCGGCGTTGGAGGCAGAGGTCGCTGCCTACGTGGCTTCGTGTGCCGGGGAGGTTGATGAGGCGGGGCGGCGGCTGGTGGTCCGTAACGGCCATCATGCGGCCCGGGAGGTGGTGACGGCAGCGGGAGCGGTGCCGGTGAAGGCGCCGCGGGTCAACGACAAACGTGTGGATGAGGTCACGGGCGAGCGGCGGCGTTTTTCTTCGTCGATTCTGCCTGCGTGGGCTCGCAAGTCCACGCAGGTGGCGGAGGTGTTGCCGCTGCTGTATCTGCATGGTCTTTCGACCAGCGATTTCACCCCGGCGCTCACGCAGTTCCTCGGGACCAGTGCAGGGCTTTCACCTGCCACGATCACCAGGCTGACCCGGGACTGGCAGGCCGAAGCAGCAGCGTTCGGCACTCGATCGCTGGCCGAGACGGATTACGTGTATGTGTGGGCTGACGGCATCCACCTCAAAGTCCGACTGGCGCAGGAGAAGGTGTGTCTGCTGGTGCTGATCGGGGTGCGTGCTGATGGTTCGAAGGAGCTCATCGCGCTCGATGACGGGTACCGAGAATCCACGCAGTCCTGGCTCGATCTTCTCCGCAGCTGCAAGCGCCGTGGGATGCGCTCACCGGTGCTGGCGGTCGGTGACGGCGCGCTCGGGTTCTGGGCGGCCTTACGCGAGGTGTTCCCCGAAACTCGGGAGCAGCGGTGTTGGTTCCATAAGATCGCCAATGTTATCAACGCTTTGCCGAAGTCGGTGCAGCGCAGCGCGAAAGCCGCGCTGACGGAGATCTGGAACGCGCAAGACCGCGAGCACGCCGAGAAGGCCGCGCGGGTGTTCGTCGCCGACTACGCCGCTAAGTGGCCCAAAGCGGCCGCGAAAATCACCGACGATCTCGATGTACTGCTGGCGTTCTACGACTACCCCGCCGAGCACTGGGTGCACCTGCGGACGACGAACCCGATCGAGTCCACTTTCGCTACCGTCCGGTTGCGCACCAAGGTAACCAAAGGTCCCGGATCACGGGCGGCGGGGATCGCTATGGCGTTCAAACTCATCCAAGCCGCCCAAACTCGCTGGCGCGCAGTGAACGCACCGCACCTGGTTGCCCTCGTCCGCGCTGGAGCCCGCTTCGACCAAGGCCGACTCGTTGAACGCGCCGCCACCACACCCGAAACCACGGCTGCCGACGACGCTGCCGCCTGACCCTCGTGGCCGTGGCTGCCCCGCTGCGGCCGTGCCATGATCGACAGTATGGGCCACGACCGGCAAGACCGCTTCCCCGACGACCACGTTCCTGGCGGGAACGCCGGCCGCCCCTGGCAGCCGCGCGGCGATCTCGGGGACCTCGACCCGGATGCATTGTTCGGTGCGTTCGGCCAGCCCCTCACCGATGGCCCCACCATCGAGTGGATGCCCGGCATGGCCGATCAGATGCTGCGTGAGTTGGCACCGCTGCTCGCCGAGGACGGCATCGACATCACCGCCGATGCCCTCGACACCGACCTGGCGACCCTGCAAGCGGCCCTCGACCGCGCCGTCGCACGTCACAACCACACGCTCGCCACCCCGACCGGTGAGCAACGCAGCTGGTGCACCTCCACCCTCCGGCTGCTCGCCGAATCCATCGATACCGACAATCTCGACCTCGCTGAAGGGATCCTCGAAACCGTCCCCCCGGAATCACCCGACGGCAAAGCCACAGTCGCCGGCGTCATCGGCGTCGGCGCCCAGCTCCTCGATTCCTGGCTCACCACACCACCGGCAGGCATCAACAAAACCGCGGCAGCAACTATCGTCATCCGACCCCCACGATGGCACGGAGAACGCGCCGCCATCGACCTCCTCGCCCTGGCCCGCAAGAACAAAGCCCACCTCAGCCACGGCAAAATCATCGCGGCCCACGGCGGCCACACCACCCTCTACGGCACCGCTCTCGCCGTCACGGCCGTCCTGGCAGCCTGGGCCGACCACACCAAGACCACCGTCACCAACCTCGCCGGCACGCACCTTCGCTAACACTAGGCAATCCACAGGATTTGACTATTCCTCAACCTTCGCTACACCGCCTGGGTGCGGAACATCACTTTTCGAGGGCAGATGGAGGGCATGTCGTGCGGCCCTCTCTCCGAACCGCAATACAAGTCCCTGCTGGCCCCCACTGGCTGAGAAGCGCTCGAGGTCGGCCCTGTGCCCCGACCTGCGATTACGCGCGCGGCTCAGATGGTTACCCCCTCAAGATGACGTCCAAGCCACGCAGGTCCGCCGGGTTTCTGCTGTACAAGCACTCACCCTAGGTCGAGACCGACCTCCACTGCCGCACAGAGTGCCACAAGATATTCAGCCCAACGCCTCTTGTCGCTTCCTGGACATGATGCGATCTCGCTCGCTAGCTGTACCGATGCCGGGGCGCAGTTCTGCCAGTTATGCGGCGCAAGATACACGCGTAGCCGATCGCTCCACTTCGTGACGAACTGCACCAGGTCGCCCGCCTATACCTCCAGCTGATCGACGCCCCTCGGGTCCCCCGTCAGTTGGGGATTTAGCGGACCTTTGGACTTTCTGTTTGCTGACCGAGCGATTCCGAGAGCTGCCTACCCGCTGCGCGATGGTCTCGGGAGTATCCGAATTTCGGTGTAAGTGGCGTTTCTAGCCCCGGTCTCTGTTGAGGTCGGGGATGCGGTCGGCGAAGGTGATCGCGAACGCGTTCAGGGCGGGTTTCCAGCGTGCGGCCCACCGGTTCTGACCTCGCCCGCTGGGGTCGAGTGCCCTGGTGACAAGGTACAGCGTTTTCAACGCCGACTGTTCGGTCGGGAAGTGCCCGCGGGCCTTCACGGCCCGCCGATAGCGGGCGTTGAGGGATTCGATGGCGTTGGTGGAGTAGAGCACTCTGCGGACTTCGATGTTGTAGTCGAGGAACGGGATGAACTCGTCCCAGGCGCCCTGCCAGAGCCGGATCATCGTCGGATACTTCTGACCCCACCGCTCGTCGAGCTCGGTGAGGGCCTCGTCGGCCGCGGCGGCGTTCGGGGCGGTGTAGATCGGCTTGAGATCACGCTTGAGGGCGTCCCAGTGCTGGCGGGGTACGTATTTGAAGCTGTTGCGCAGCAGGTGAATAACGCAGGTCTGCACGATCGTGTCGGGCCAGACCGCGGCCACCGATGCCGGAAGCCCGGTCAGGCCGTCGCAGACGAGGAAGAACACATCGTTGACGCCCCGGGCTTTGAGGTTCGTGAGCACCGCGTACCAGAACTTGGCGGACTCCCCGGCCCCTTCGCCGGCCCAGATCTCCAGGACGTCTTTGTGGCCGTCGAGATCAACGCCGATCGCGGCGTAGAAGGGCCGGTTAGCGACCTGCCCGTCGCGCACTTTGATGTGCAGGGCGTCGATGAACACCGCCACGTAGATCGGCTCCAGCGGCCGGTTGAACCATGCGTTCATCTCCTCGACGACCTTGTCCGTAATCCGGGAGATCGTGTCCTTGCTGATCGAGGCGCCATAGATCTGATCGAAATGCGCCACGATCTCCCCGCTGGTCAACCCCCTCGCAGCCAACGAGAGCACGATCTCATCGACCCCGTTTAGCCGGCGTTGGTGCTTGCGGAAGATCTGCGGATCGAACGAACCGTCACGATCGCGCGGCACCTCGATCTGCACCGGCCCGACCGTCTCGGTGATCACCGTCTTCACCCTCGCCCCGTTACGGGAATTGCCGCTCCCACGGCCCTCGACCTGGTGCTTGTCATAGCCCAGATGCTCGGTGATCTCCTCATCAAGGGCAGTCTCGAGCATCATCTTCGTCAACGCCTTGAGCATCCCCGGCGCGCTCATCGACGCGCCCTGCTCCTTCGCCGAAGCGACCAGCTCCCGGGCAAGATCCAGTTCCTGCTGCGTCGGTTCCCTGCCGTCGTCCATGCCATGCAGTGTCTCGGTCATTAGACCCATCTCTCTGCCAACCCGTTCAGGTCAGCGAGTCGGGCCACTTACACCGAAATCGCGATACTCCCATGGTCTCGGCGTCCGCCGGGTCGGCGGGGGGTGTGCAGGGTGATCCAGCCGTCGTCCTCGAGGCTGTAAAGCGCGCGGAGGCCGCTGTCGCGGGAGAATCCGGTGGTTTGGCGAGGGTGCGGACCGCGGCGCCGCGCTCCTCGAAACCGGGGTCAGTAGCGGTGAGCTGGTGGCCGGTGTGGGCGTCGTCGGCAAGGAACTCGACAGCCTTGGTCCAGTTCTTGGACAAGGTGGCCACCGGTCAGGCGGAGCCACACTCGGGGCGGGGGAGGCAGGCGGCGATCACGATAAGGACAGCTGCATGGGAGCTGCCGGGGAACGATCATCAGCACAGCTAAGTCGCACGCAGGCTGGCGCGGGCGGCTCGGTGGTCGCGACGGCCGCCGGATCGGCGGGGGTAGGGGGCGCGGTCTGTCCAGCGGGCGAGCCCGAGGTCGAGGCTGTGCTGGTCTGGTCGTCGGCGTGCGCTGCGGTATCCGGTGCCACGCACGGTGGTGCGGGAGGTGGTGGTCCAGGTGATCTCGTCGAGCCACCATGCCCACAGTTCACGTTCGATGCGGTGCTGTTCTTTGCGGGTGTCGAGGGTGCCGGTGGTACCGACCCATTGCGCGTAACTCGCTCGCGCGGCCTCATGCACCCGATACACCCGACCGGACGCATCGATATCAATCAAACCGCTGCTATGCAGCGCCTGTACCGCGGCCGAGGATACCTCCGAAGGAGTCGAGCACGGCAGTACCTCTTCGAGTGCTGTCGGCGCTACTGGGATCCGGGCATAGACCAAGCCATCCCACGTCGACAGACCCTCTTCGCCTGTTCCTGTGAAGCAGTCGTGAGTCGCGAGCTCACGAGCAGCAGCAGCCTCACGCAGTTGGCGCCGACGACGGCTCGGTCCATCCTCCGCGGGAGGCCCTTCGGCAGCAGGTGGGGTGGGCTCCTCGGGGCCTATGGCCCCGAGTGACACGCGAGTAGTGCTCTGCTCGCGATCCACGTGTGGTCCCCTCTCCGGTGCCGTCTCGGTAGGTGTTGCAGTAGGTACCTCCGCAGGCTGCGGGGTTGTGTTGTTGTTGTTGTTGTTGAGGGTCCAGACGGCGGCGTGGGGGCCGGTGTGTTCGGCGGCGAGGGTGATCCAGCCGTCGCGGGAGAGGCGGTGAAGGGCATTGCGGCTGCGTTCGCGGGTGATGCCGGCCATTTCGGCGAGGGTGCGCACGTCGGCGCCGATGGTGAGTTGGACAACGTTGTCGGCGATCTCGCACAGTGCGTCGAGGACGAGGCGGTCGGCGGCGCCGCCGCGGATGCTCCAGCGGCGCATGTTCGCATCGGCCCGCTGGCGGATTCCGGTGGTGGCCTGGCAGATGGCCGCGGTGCGGCGGGCGAAGTCCGGATCATCGGGGAGGTCGTGGTCCTCTGATGTGGTGCTGTGGTCGGCGAGGTAAGCGATCGCGCGGCGCCAGTCGGCGGCAAGGACTTGTTTGGGGGACTGGCTGCCCTTGCGGGGGCGGCGCTCGCGCGTTCCAGGGTGGTGTTTGCTGCGGCGGGTGCGGGCGTGCTCGAGACCGGGCAGCCCCGCGAGACGCGTGTGGACGTCAGTGAAACTCCAGTGCGCGCGGGCACAGCTACACAGGATCGAGAACAACACATCCGAGGCGTCCGTACTAGCGGTGATAGGGGCGTGGACCTTCGCCAGGGCCGGGCCCGACAGCTCACGGAAAGTGCCCGGAATCCACAAGTGCCCATCCGGGGCTTCGGCGACCGTGACGGACCGCTGGTGGCCACCGCCATCAATCGGGTCGCCTGCGTCTGCGGGCAGCGCAGCCTTCGCTTCCTGAAGCAGCTGCACAAGCGCGTCGACCTGCTGACGGGTCGTCGAGCGCGCATCCGGCAGCAACACCGTCGGATCACCGGCGATCACCGTCGACGCGCCGCCGGCAGCGTGCGGGGCGCCCGGTGGGCGCAGCAACCCGGTCTTGCGGTTACTGAGCATGCCGATATCAAGCACCCACTCACCGCTGGCCTGAACGCGGCCGAAAACCGTGCGAGCAAGATCAGCGAGCGCCGAAACGTACTCCACCGACAGCGGCGTAGCCAGGCCCACCCAGACATGCCGGCCACCCGACGGGCCCGACTCGCACACCACGTGCTCAATGCCGCACTCCTGAAGCATCGACACCAGCTGGTCGGCACTGTGCTGAGCCGCAGTCCGAGCGACCGCGGCGATCTCCGCAGTATCGCCCTTGGCATCGAAGTCGAACCCGAGCAGCCGATACCGCAGCCGAGCATCAGTCAGGTAAACCGCCCACACACCGGACGGCGCCGCACCATCGCACGAAATGAACTCGCTGTAACCATCAGCAGTAAGGCCACGCACATGCGAACGCAGCGACATCGCACGAGTGAAATCCCAGGCCGCGTCAGGCGACACGCCGACCACAGCAGCCCCACCAGACACAACCGACACAGTCGTATCGGCGTCAGTGCTGGTAGACCGGGGTAGCGAGTGGGCATCCCACCCTGTCGGGTGTGACGACGCGCCCACACTCGCTGAATTGCTTGCATCGTTGTCACGGTACGCGCTATCGTGAGGCCAGACATCGTTGTTAGTCATGGTCCCTTCGAGGGGTCGAGGGATCAACCACCGAACTGAAGCGCCAACTTCGGTTCACACAACTAGAAACTGCTGAAAACCCTGGACGGCCATCCGGGGTTTTTTGCTATCTCCGCTGGTTGCGGTGATCCCCACACTGTTGAGTTGTCGCTACTGAGGCGCGTCTAGGGGTCAGTAGCGGCAGTCATCGCGGTCTCGCTCTCCTCTGCAGGTAGGGATAGGTCACCATGCATCCCAACACAAGCCCCAGGCCGATCGGGGGAGGCGCGCCGGAGGTTAGTCCAACCCGCCTCGTGTTGAACTCTAGTGGAGTGCTAATCATACGTCCATTACATGCTTGATCGCGCTTCGCCACATCTGCGATGTGCCAACGGAGGGGTGGATTACCGCTCGATGGCTCCGGTGCTGATAGTGTGGACTGCTAAGGGGTGCCGGGCATAACGGGCACCTACTGGCACGAAGGAGATCGCCGGTGGCGGGGCCTCAGACAGCATGGGACGCGATTCGCGCACGGATCCCGCTCACGCCCCCGTGGAGTATCGACGAGCTGCTTGCGTGGGTCGCCGAGGACACGGGCCGGGTGGTTGACCTGCAGCCGTGGGCGGAGTCGGCGAATGTCGATCGCGCGCGCACGCACTGTGGCGTCGTGGCCGGGTATGCGGACCGGTGGGTTATCCGCTTTGACGGCCGACGGTCTCGCACAAGTAGGTTGCAGACGATCGGGCACGAGATCGGTCACATTCTGGCCGGGCACGGGGCGGGGGAGGGGCGCAGCCTCATCGACGCCTCTACCGCACAGTTGACCTACGGGCTGAATCTGGACGGTCTTCGGTACGTCCTTGGCCGCTCGAGCTACAGCGATGCCGCTGAGGCGGAGGCGGAGTTCATCGGGAGCAAGCTTGCCTCCTACACAGTAGGGGATCTGGGGCATGCAGGCGCACATGGCCGGCTGCGCACGACATTCCAGTGAGGTTCGCGGATGAACAGTCCGAGCGCGATTCTGCATAGCCAGGCGACGAGCTCGACCCCCACGGCAGTGGCGGTTCCCTTGCTCGCTGTGTGCTTGGCGATCGTTGCGGTGCGGTGGGTAGCGATCAGACGTGGCTACGAGCACCAGGAGTTCTCGATCCGCGTAACGCAGCTGATGACGATTGCGCTGGCGATCGCGGCTCTGCGCGATGGCGGCATTCAGGACGTCGTGTTCGCGGGCAATGTAGCCGCGGCCCGGCTGGTGACGCACAACTTCGTGCTGGCGGGAGCGGTCGTCTTCGTCCTGCTCATTCGCTCGTGGGTCTCGGCAAAGCAGCTAAGTCGCCGCAGCATACGAATCCTCTGGGGGCTGTGGGCGGTGGCGTGTGTGTGGATCACCTTCTGCACCTGGCCCACGCTTTCGCAGAACATTGCCGTCGAGGATCTAGAGAACTGGCGCACGGCGGGGTACCTGCTGGTGGTGTCGACGCCGATACCGATCGCGTGTGTCTACACGTTGATCTTCGTGACGGGCGCACTGATTCGAGGGGTTGTGCCCAAGTTCTGGGCAGTCGTGACGCTGATCGCGGCGTTCCTGCAGATGGTCGATCACGCCACCCGCGGGATCAGTGGACTATTCCTGTCGTTGGGCGTGCACAACTGGCTGACCCAGGCGCGCTCGACTGGCGTCGACGGGCTGTTCATCCCTGCCGTGGCTGCTCTGACCGCGTGCGGAATCCCCTCTGCCGCAACTTACGTTCGCCGTATGGTCGGCACGGATACCGCACGTCGTCAGGCGACACAGCTACAGCCGCTGTGGCGGGCGATCACCGTCGCGGTCCCTGAGGTGATGCTCGAGCAGCGTCCACCGAGTGGATCGTGGTGGGAGATCCGGCATCGCTACCTGGTGGAGATCGAGGACGGTCTAGCGGTCCTGCGTGCGCACGTGCCGGCCGCCGGCAGCGGAGCGTCAGCGGGAGAGCAGGCAGCCTCACTACTGGACGGCCTGAGGGCCTATCGGGCCGCCGGGCTCGACGGCGCGGACGGCGCGATGCAGGTCGATAGCGAACTGCCCGAGTGGGTGATGGAGGCAGAGGGAGCGATCGCGGTGAGTCAAGAGGTCCGGCGCCGGCGCGCGCCGTTCCCCGAGCAGATGCGCGTGTAGCGCTACTGCGCGGGGGAGGAGACGTGGTCGGCGACCGCGTCGGCTACGGCTTGCATGCCGGCCGCGGTGGGGTGGAAAGAGCCGGTGAGTCGGTAGACCGGGTAGAGCGGCTGAACCCACGGGTCGGACGAGCCGAGTTCATGCCCGCGCCCGAGCTCGGACGCCGAAACCAAATCCGCCGCCGTCTCTGCGGCCGCGTCACGGAAGACCGCTGCGAGCTCGTCCGCGACGGTGCGTAGCGCGGCGATGGTCTGCGCATCGAATGGGACGTCGACGCCGGGGCGAGTCGCGTCGCCCAGGAGCGGGAGATAGTCGACCAGGACGACCCGGGCGCCGGGTGCACGGTCTCGAACCTCGCGGACGATGCGCGCGAGACCGGCCTGAGCTAGCGCGATCTGGTCGCTGGTGGTCTGCGGCAGGCTCGGTCGCAGCAGGCGGCTAGCTGATCCTCGCGTGTACTTATCGGCGGTGGCAACGACGCCGAGCTTGAGGGCGGCGGCGATGTAGCCGAGATCGTTTCCGCCGGCGGTGATCGTGACCAGGTCGGCGTTAGTGGGACGGCCGTTGATCTGCGGCGCGATCTTCGTAAAGAGAACGCGTTGGGGCGCGTCGAGGATCGTCGCGGTCGTCGCACCCGAGACGGTCAGGTCCGTCAGGGCGGCGCCGAAGCGCTGCGCGAGCTGGTGCGGGTAGTTGCGTGCGGACCGGCCGACGGTCCGGTCATCGACAGGATCAATGCCGGGACCGGAGGCGTAGGAGCTGCCCAATGCTGCGATGTTCGAGTACGGAGCCATGAGTGTGCGTCCTTGGAAGTGGTAGGGGAGGGGGTCAGCGCTGCTGAACGCGGGACGGCCACCTGCGCCGGCGCGGCGCGGCAATGGAAGTGACCGGGGCGATCGGAGGCGCGGAGGACTCTGCAAGCTCGATCAGGTCGTCGAGTTCGTCGAGGGTCAGTTCGGCCTTGCCCGCGCGCACCGCGAGGTGATCGAGGCCGCGATCGCGCACCGCGATCCACAGCCGCAGCTGCCGGTCGATACGGCTCGCGGCGAGACTATCGGTGAGGTACGCACTGTCGACGCCGCAGAGGGTGCACAAGGCTTCCAGGAGAGGCGGGTCTGCCTGAGGGTCGAGCGGGGCGCCGGGTGTCCGTAGGCGCTCGATCTGCTGAACAGGAATCAGGCTGCCGTCGAAGAATTGTTGCCCGAGGACTGTGGCCATCGCCTGGCTCGTTAGCTCCGGCTCCGAGCGATTGTGCCAGTACGAGAACAAGCGATTGATCTTGACGGAGAGGTCTGCGTAGTCAGGCATCAATGGCGGGTTCTTTCAGCGCTCGCGTTGCGCCCACCGTAGTTTGAAGGCGGACGTGTCGACGTGTTCGGGCAGGTTACGACCGGTCAGCCAACGTAGATAGCTTAGGTCATCAACATCTTCGTCGGGGAGTACGCCAGCCTCGGGAAGGTGCCTGTCGAGGTACTCCCCGACCAGGACCTCATATGACTTATCAGTCGAAACTCCTGGTGCGGTAGACCTGAGCTCAACCTGCTTGATCACCCACTTGCGCATGAGGCGGTCAACGATCGTGTCCAATCGGTGATTAACATCACGCAGAGCAGGTGAGTCCAGGTCCTGCGCCAGGGCCTCGTAGTCCTTGGCGAGCGATCCAAGCTCCTCGATGAAGGTGATGGTCAGACTCACGGTGTCCTCGTCGACAACCGGATGTCCGGGCCGCGAGTCCCGGCGAAGCGTCGGGGGCTCGCCCTTCAACCACGCGGCCACCGCGGAGCCCTCCGCCCAGCCGAGGGCAGCCTCGAGCTTGCGGAACGTAGCGGGGAGGGGCTGCGCGAACTGGCGCCCGTTCTCGATCGTGGTCATCGTCGAATACGACGGACCACCCGCGGCGGCTACATCGTCGCGGGTCAGCCCTAGCTCGTTACGGCGGCTCTTCACCACCGCCGCGAAGCGCTCGGCGCGCGCTTCCTCCTCATCAATGGCAGACATCGTCCGCACAGCTTAGCCAGCACACAGAGCCGCAGGACGCTTCACCACACACTCCGCCAGTCGCAGTCAATCAGCAATCAATCAACATATTTTCTAGGTGTTGTGTTCGATCCTTGTTGACTGATAGATTGCCAGCGTGATCTACCACGGTCACACGTCGGATCGGCTAGAAGTGGACCTGGGCAGTGAGTGCGGCCCCGCTTCTGGCCATAGAAGAGTCCTACTACCGGTCCCCGGCTAGTGGATGCGCGTCGACTTGGTTGGCACCTCAGACGCGCGTCCTCCATCGGAGACCAGTAGTAGGACCGCAGTGCAGGGCCAGGCCCTACGAGGAGCGATCGTACCGTTCGCTCCTCGGTAGGCATGGTTCTTGCGCGCCGTACACAGGGAGTACGTAGTGCGCCTGAAAGTTCGCGTGCCTGGAAAGCAGGTACCTCGCATAAGAAGGCGGGGTGCCGCTCTCGGTGTCCCCGTCTCCATTCCCAAAGGAGTCGGTATGGCCGAAGATTCTTCGTGGATTTCCAGTCCACATTCACGTACCCGCTGGAAGCGAGGTGCGGCATCGTTCGCAGCTGCGGCGGTCCTTGCTGGGGCCGCCGTGTCGCCAGCGTCTGCTGAGACGTTGGACTTGACCGGTCAGGCTGCTCCGGGGGCGTCGCCTGCTTCTTCGTCGTCGCCGTATCTGTCGGCTGCTGAGGCTTTCGGGCCGGGTGGCGGTGTTGTGCAGTCCGGTCAGGGGCCGGTACCGCAGTCGGCCGTCAATGGTGGGCCGTCGGGTGTGCCGCAGTACGGGATCGTGGACAGTCTGGGTGCGGTTTCCGTCGAGTGGGTGCGCATTCTGGCCTCGCTCGTCGGCTCTCCGTCGGTGCAGGTGCGGCCGGAGACGATTGGCCGGGCGATCATGCTTGCGATCGGGTCGGGGCAGGCGGCGATGAATCGCCGCGGGTGTCGCCGGTGTTGGTGTGTCGGCCGGCGCGTGCGCGGTCGCTGAGGGAGCGAAGACGCTTCCGTCGCTGATCCCTGCTATCGGTCAGCTTGCGGGGCAGGGGGCTGGTGCCGGCGCGGGCGGTCTGAACCCGATCGCAGGCGCGGGCGGTGCGGGGGCTGGTGCGGCGGCGGGTGCCGCTGCCGGGGCGGCCGGGGCGGCCGCGGGTGCGGGCGCGTCGGCGATTTTCGGGGCGATCAAGTGCGGTGTGCCGACGGCGGTGAGAGGAATAGTCAAATCCTGTGGATTGCCTAGTGTTAGCGAAGGTGCGTGCCGGCGAGGTTGGTGACGGTGGTCTTGGTGTGGTCGGCCCAGGCTGCCAGGACGGCCGTGACGGCGAGAGCGGTGCCGTAGAGGGTGGTGTGGCCGCCGTGGGCCGCGATGATTTTGCCGTGGCTGAGGTGGGCTTTGTTCTTGCGGGCCAGGGCGAGGAGGTCGATGGCGGCGCGTTCTCCGTGCCATCGTGGGGGTCGGATGACGATAGTTGCTGCCGCGGTTTTGTTGATGCCTGCCGGTGGTGTGGTGAGCCAGGAATCGAGGAGCTGGGCGCCGACGCCGATGACGCCGGCGACTGTGGCTTTGCCGTCGGGTGATTCCGGGGGGACGGTTTCGAGGATCCCTTCAGCGAGGTCGAGATTGTCGGTATCGATGGATTCGGCGAGCAGCCGGAGGGTGGAGGTGCACCAGCTGCGTTGCTCACCGGTCGGGGTGGCGAGCGTGTGGTTGTGACGTGCGACGGCGCGGTCGAGGGCCGCTTGCAGGGTCGCCAGGTCGGTGTCGAGGGCATCGGCGGTGATGTCGATGCCGTCCTCGGCGAGCAGCGGTGCCAACTCACGCAGCATCTGATCGGCCATGCCGGGCATCCACTCGATGGTGGGGCCATCGGTGAGGGGCTGGCCGAACGCACCGAACAATGCATCCGGGTCGAGGTCCCCGAGATCGCCGCGCGGCTGCCAGGGGCGGCCGGCGTTCCCGCCAGGAACGTGGTCGTCGGGGAAGCGGTCTTGCCGGTCGTGGCCCATACTGTCGATCATGGCACGGCCGCAGCGGGGCAGCCACGGCCACGAGGGTCAGGCGGCAGCGTCGTCGGCAGCCGTGGTTTCGGGTGTGGTGGCGGCGCGTTCAACGAGTCGGCCTTGGTCGAAGCGGGCTCCAGCGCGGACGAGGGCAACCAGGTGCGGTGCGTTCACTGCGCGCCAGCGAGTTTGGGCGGCTTGGATGAGTTTGAACGCCATAGCGATCCCCGCCGCCCGTGATCCGGGACCTTTGGTTACCTTGGTGCGCAACCGGACGGTAGCGAAAGTGGACTCGATCGGGTTCGTCGTCCGCAGGTGCACCCAGTGCTCGGCGGGGTAGTCGTAGAACGCCAGCAGTACATCGAGATCGTCGGTGATTTTCGCGGCCGCTTTGGGCCACTTAGCGGCGTAGTCGGCGACGAACACCCGCGCGGCCTTCTCGGCGTGCTCGCGGTCTTGCGCGTTCCAGATCTCCGTCAGCGCGGCTTTCGCGCTGCGCTGCACCGACTTCGGCAAAGCGTTGATAACATTGGCGATCTTATGGAACCAACACCGCTGCTCCCGAGTTTCGGGGAACACCTCGCGTAAGGCCGCCCAGAACCCGAGCGCGCCGTCACCGACCGCCAGCACCGGTGAGCGCATCCCACGGCGCTTGCAGCTGCGGAGAAGATCGAGCCAGGACTGCGTGGATTCTCGGTACCCGTCATCGAGCGCGATGAGCTCCTTCGAACCATCAGCACGCACCCCGATCAGCACCAGCAGACACACCTTCTCCTGCGCCAGTCGGACTTTGAGGTGGATGCCGTCAGCCCACACATACACGTAATCCGTCTCGGCCAGCGATCGAGTGCCGAACGCTGCTGCTTCGGCCTGCCAGTCCCGGGTCAGCCTGGTGATCGTGGCAGGTGAAAGCCCTGCACTGGTCCCGAGGAACTGCGTGAGCGCCGGGGTGAAATCGCTGGTCGAAAGACCATGCAGATACAGCAGCGGCAACACCTCCGCCACCTGCGTGGACTTGCGAGCCCACGCAGGCAGAATCGACGAAGAAAAACGCCGCCGCTCGCCCGTGACCTCATCCACACGTTTGTCGTTGACCCGCGGCGCCTTCACCGGCACCGCTCCCGCTGCCGTCACCACCTCCCGGGCCGCATGATGGCCGTTACGGACCACCAGCCGCCGCCCCGCCTCATCAACCTCCCCGGCACACGAAGCCACGTAGGCAGCGACCTCTGCCTCCAACGCCGCCGCCAGCATCCGCCGCGCACCGTCCCGGACAATCTCATCCAACAACGACCGCGGCGCCTCCGAGTCGCCGGTCTCGCCGGAGCCGTCGCGCTTATTCTCCACCACCGCGAGCACGGGCATGCCCTTCCCGCCAGCCATGACGAGCTGGACTTGATCAGATTCCTGCGACCTCGCAAATCATCCTCCGGGAAGACACACTTCCCGGGGTGATCCACAGGTTCTGATCATTGCTCGCGAAGGTTCACCGCTGTGCCGTAGGCAGCACAAGTGGGATGAAGTCCCTATCAGGGACGTCGAGTTCGTGCAGTGGGGCTGCTGGTGCGGCTGGTCATACGGGGAGTCCGTTCAATTGGCGGTAGCGCTGCTGCATTCCGGTGTCCTGGAGTGCGGTGCCGGCTTCGGCGATGAGGGCGTGCAGCTCGTCGGGTTGGGCGTGTGCGGTGAGCTGCACAACACGCTGTGCGTGGTTGATGGCGTGCCGGCGCATGGCTAGGTGCAGGACGGTGGAGGCGTACTCGACGAGTCGGTTCGGGTCGACATCGAGTCCGACGATCGCGACGAGTAGGTCGCGGACGAGCTGACGATGCCGACCGGAGTCAGAGGCCATGACGGTGGCGATGGCGTCCATGACGTGCTGGGGGCCGGGCAGGCCGCAGCTGGTGCGGCGGGCGGCGATCGCCACCCGGTAGAGGTCGGCGTGGGAGGGCTGGTAGAAATCCGCGGCGCGCAGGTGCCCGGCGATGTGCCGCGCCTTGTCGGTGGGTGCGGTGATGAATGCCCACAACAACAGGCGCTCGTCAGCGAGGTCAGCATCATCAGGAAGGTACGGGTCCGCATACCCCGGCACCACTACCGGAACTGGCGCCGCAGTTGACGTGCCCGGTTCGGCAGCTGAGAGCGCCGGCGCGTTCGTGGGCGCGCATGTGGCTGTTGCTGTTTCGGTCAGGGTGGTCACCTCCTGCGTCTCCTCTTCCCTGCTGGGTGTGTGTCGTGGTCTAGGCGGCGAGATGCTCGCGGAGCTTGTCGGGGCGGAAGCCGGACCAGTGATCAGTGGTGGCGGTTTCAACGACTACGACGGGGGCTTGGAGGTATCCCAGGCTCATCACGTAATCCCGGGCGTCGGTGTCTTCGGACACATCCACCGTGCGGTAGGTGACACCAGCCTTGTCGAGGGCACGGAATGTCGCTGTGCACTGCTGGCAGGCAGGCTTGGTATAAACAGTAAACGTGGTCGTGGTGCTGGTTATTTCGGTAGCCCTCGCCCCCGCTGTCAACGGTCATGAAGTTCTCCCCGTAGGCGGCCAGTAGATCTCCCCGCTGGTGGCCACGGGTTCTCCCCGGTGGCGGCCAGTGGTTTTCCCCACCCGCTGTCTCTGGTCGGGGTTAGCTGAAGGGGCGCACCCCCTTGCCGGTGGTGGCTTCGGTGAGGCGGAAGGAGTCGCCGTCGGTGACGACGACGTGGGCGTGGTGCAGTAGCCGGTCAACGGTCGCGGTGGCGAGCGTTTTGGGCATGATTTCGTCGAAGCCGGAGGGGTGCAGGTTGCTGGAAACGGCGATTGATCGGCGTTCGTAGGCGGCATCGACGAGGCGGTAGAACCCTTCGGCGGCGTCTTCGGAGACCGGCAGCAGGCCGATGTCGTCGACGATGATCAGGTCGGAGCGGATGATCCGGGTGAGCGCTCTGGCGATGGAGTCGTCGGCGCGATGCCGGCGGACCAGGGCGCCGAGGTCTTCGATGGTGAACCAGGAGACAGCGAGTCCGGCTTCGACCGCGGTCTGCCCAAGCGCCTCGGTGAAATGACTCTTGCCGGTGCCGGAAGGCCCGCAGACGCAGAAACATTCACGCCTGCCGACCCACTCCAACGTGCGCAGCGCATCTTGGGTAGCGCGGGGAATGGAGGACTTCGTTTCGTCCCAGTCGCCGAAGGTCTTGCCCGTGGGGAAACCGGCGCGTTTGCGGCGGGTGTGCAGGTTCGCCCGGTCCCTCCCGGCGGCTTCCTCAGCAAGCAGGACCCGAACGACTTCGGCGGGGTCCCAGCGCTGGGCTTTCGCGGTCGGGATGATGTCGGTGAGCGATCGGCGGATGTGCGGCAGCTTGAGGCGTTTGGTCAGGTCGATCGCTTCGGCGAGGGGATCGCCGTTGGTGCCGGTCACGGTGCGCAGGGGTGTGCTCATCAGGCGTTATCACTTTCGTCATCGTTGGTGGAGGTGACCTCCGCAGCAATGGCCGGGGCTGGGCTCTGGCCGAAGGTGGACCAGGCGGCGGTGCCTGGTTGCAGGGTGTGGTTCTCGCTGCGTCGCACCGGTTCTGCGTGTTCGTGGATGGATTGGTAGTCGAGGATCGAGATCAGATCGCGGTCGGAGAAGCGGGCGGTCATCGCCGCCGTTCCCAGGGCTCGGTCCACCGCGGCTGGCGAGTGCAGCTTGGCCAGGTCCACTGCCTCGGCCATCTTCGCCCGGATCCGGCGCACTCCAGCTGCGCCGGCCTCGATCAGCCAGGTGTTTGCGCCTGGTCCCAGGCTCAGGAAGGCCAGTTCGGCGGCGGTGCGGGGTTTCGGCATCCGGTCCGCGTCGTCCTTGTCGGGCCGAGGTGGGTAGTGGCCGTCGTCGAGGACCGGAGAACCAGGCTGGCCGCGGGGGTGCCGGGCCACTTCGACTGCGCCGTCCTCGTCATCGGCCGCAGTCACGATCAACTCATCGCCGTGGAAGCGGGCCCAAACGCGCGTGTCGATCAGCTTGTGCGGCACCGAATACCGCGCCCCCTCCACTGATATCGTCGAGTCCCAGTTCACCCTCCGGGTGGTGCCGAACACCGCGGTGAACGGCGTCTTGGGCAGCGGATGCAACCGGTGCGCCTCTTCCGCGAGCCGCTCGACCGGCCGCCGCCTGGTCGCGCTGTGGACGCGGTCGTTGACGTCGGTGCAGAACTGCCGGCATGCCGCCTCAAGCTCGCCGAAGGAGTGATACTGCCCGCGCAGGTTCACCTCCTTCGGCAGCAGATCCGCTTTCGCGATCCGCACCGTCGCCTCCGACCCGCCCTTCGACTCCGGATCAGCAGGCAAACATGTGCGCAGCGTGGTGCCGTAATGCCGTGCCACCTCGACGATCTCCGGGTTGCGGACTGCGATGGAGGCGACGTGATCGATCGTCACGGTCTTCTCGTTGTCGGTGAGCACGTAGACCGGGACCCCGCCCAGGCGGCGGAACGTCGCATCCAAACACGCCGCGACCGTCGGCAGGGTCTTGTCCCAGATCGGGATCACCACCCGAAACCGCGACCACGCCAACCACGCGCAGAACAAGGTTGTCTTCCGGCCGGAAATCGTTGGACCGTCACCGAAGTCGTACTGCAACCACAAACCGGGTTCGGTCACCCACGGCCGATACACCCGCCGTCGACCAGCCCTAAACTGGGCCTTGGCCTCAGCGACCGTCCGGCGCGTGGTCCGCTCCCCGCCGGTGAACCCGAGCGCGACGATCCGCTCGTGGACCACATCGGCGCGGACCTTGCCCTGTGAGCGGACCACCAGCTCCTCGATCTTCGGCAGGAAGTCGTCGATCGCCCGCGCCCGATGCCGCCGACGGTCCGGTGGCTGCCCCGCAGCGCGCATCTTCACATACCGGGCGACAGTGTGGTGATCACACCCCGCGAGCTCCGCCGCCGCCCGATAACTTCCGGTGAGGTCGTACGCCTCCAAAATTTCCATGATCTCCCTGCTCGATTTCACCCACCCAGCGTCGACGCCGGGTAGCACTCACATCACAGGGGTGGGGAACTATCTGGCCGTACCCGGGGAGAAATCATGGCCACAAAATGCGCCGTAAATGGCCGCCAGTGGGGAGCTTACGATGGCCGCCGACACCCCGCATCCCGTCGACGATGCCCTTGGCCGCTTCGAGCGCAGCGGCCTGCTCGCTACCCGCCTCGAAAAGCGCATTGATGTGCGCTGCCGCGGAGCCGGTCGACGGCTTGCCGACCACGATCTTGGTTGACGCGTTCTGTCGGATCTTTCCGGACAGCGATTCGACGTAGGTGTCCTGCATCGACAGGCCCGCGTGCATCGCGAAGCTGCGTCCCTGGGCGAATAGCTGCGTGACGATGCTCAGTAGAGATTCGCCTAGTTCGCGCGCGCTCTTGGTGTCGCCCTTGATGAGGGCCGAGATGCCGGCTCCCCACTCGTCCACAATCATCACGATTGGTTCCCACGAAGGGGTGTCGATGCCTCGGGCTGCCAGTGCGGCCGTCACCGCCTTGCGCCACTCCAGCTCGTCCCCCAACCACGCGATCATGCGGGCGATAGTCGGAACACTGGTGGCGACGTGCACCACGCCAGGGATGTCCGCGAGCGAGGTCATGTCGGTGCTCTCCTTGAAGTCGCCAAGGAGTAGCTTCGCCCCTTGCAGGCCGAGCGCGGACACCATCATCCGCAGCGTGGTCGACTTGCCCGCACCGGACGTGCCCGCGATCACGAAGTGCGGCCGACGCGCAAGCGGCACCGTTATCCGCTCACCTGTTGCTGTGACACCGATCGGCACCACCAGGTGCGGTGCGGCCGCCGCACGTTCGGCCTCCGTTGTCGGGCGGACGAACGCCGTAGGCGACAGGGGAACTGTCCTCGGGAACTCGAGCGGCCGGCTATTGAGCCGGATCCTCGCCAGGTGCTGGTGTGGGACCACATCGAGCGCGGGTGTCTTGAACATCGCGGCCAGCTTCCCCGCGCCCGCCCGCCACATTTCGAAGGTCTGCCCAGGCAGAATCTCGACGTCGAACTCGGGGCCGGTCGGACCGATGCGCGCGGCGAGAACGCGAGGGGCCATAGTGCGTGCCTGGCCCGCGGGATCGGGGCGCGTGATCGTGAGGCCGGCACTGTAGAAGCAACGGCGTTGCGCATGGTCCACGTCGAGGAAGAACGCGGCCGCGGCAGGGCTCGCCTTGCGGTATTCAGCAGAGGAATCGACTGCGTTGTCACGGACGATCAACACCACAAGTTCGCCGTTCGGCCCGCGCATCGAAGGCGATACAGATACGCGGTGCTCGCCACTCTTGAACCGGGCATCGATGGCGAGCCGAACCAGATCGAGGGATTCGACGCGAATGCCGGTGATGTGTGCGGGCAGGGTCACCGTGACCACCAATGCGTCGAGCTGGTCGATACGTGCGACCCCAGTTGCCCCCACGGGGAGACCGAGCGCGGCCACGATCACTGGATCGGTCAGGGCCTCGTGCCAGCGGTCGACAAGCTTTTCAGCAGCGGAGCGCCCCGCGGCGATGGGATCGGCCTCGGCCGGCATCTGCAAGGTGGCCGCTGCCGCTCTCGCATCGGCCGTCGCCGCCGCTACCTGGTCGGCCGCTCGGCCGACCCGTGCTGCCTGCTCCGCGCGCGCCTCGGCCCTTGTCGCTGCCGCTGCGGCGGCGTCCTGTGTTCCACGCTCTGCCCTCGCCGCTTTCACGTTCGGCGGGCGACTAGTGCCGGCCGAGCGCTTGGGAGGATCGGCGTCGTTATCGCCGATCAACTCATCGAGTGGGTCACTCACCAGACGATCCCGCTGTCATCACCGAATGATGCCGAGCCGCTTCCACGCCCACTGGTGGGTGGCGGGGTGAACCCGGCCGCGTCGTTCGGGGTATCCGATGCCGCGCCGCCACTGTTGCTGCGCTGATTGGTCACCGTCACCGACAGCTCACCCGTCGCGTGATCGAGGAACACCACGGGCGGGATAGCCGCACGGACTCGCCACGCCTTCAACAGCGCATCGAGGCGCCGAGTCAGCTCATCGGCGCCGACGCTCGCGTGGTGCGACACCAGGACGACCCGCGCGTCTCCCCCATCGAGCTGCTCGACGCGCACCAGCTGCACCCACGGTGTGAAAACAGGTTCAGTCCCACCGCTTGCGTTGCGCCCTTGGCCGGCGACGTTATCCCACTTTCCCCACTTCAGATCCCGCGCGACTTTCTCGACCGCGTTGGCCGCGGGAGTCGGCTGACCCTTGTCGTCGGTCAGCGCTGCGATCGCAGATCCCTCGGGCGGATTCCACCCGTCTCGATTACCGAGGTCGGTAGCTTCCTCGGGGGTCAAATGAGGTTCAGCGGGCCACGGCACCGACTCCGGATCGAACGGCTGCACCCGTTCGCCACGGTTCACGCGCGCCGCGTTCTCCGCACTCCAACGGGCCTCCGCAGCGGTCACCGTCGCCGCCACGGTCTCCTGGTACTCCGCCTCCGCGGCCGCGTACCCGTTCATCGCCGGGGCTTGCGATGCCGCGAACCACCCCACGGCAACCGCGAGCACCAGGCCGCCGACCCCGATGAACACAAGCCCGGTCAGAGCTGCCAAGAACACGCCCAAACCGAGCAAAGCGATCGCCGTCCCTGCGGCGATCCGAGCCTTACGGGCGATCGCTACACGGCACGCCTCGGGGCCGAGCGGATCACGCCCCTCGGGAGCGGCCGGCAACCGCCACGACGCGACCATGACACCCAGGTACGCGAGGACCAGGCCACCGATCCCCCACACAGTCAGCACCCGATCGAACGCGCTCTCAACCCGGCCGCGCGGAGATTCCTCGTACCGCTGCTCTGCGCCCTGATGGACACGCTCAGCCTCCCGAGCCGAACAGCTCAACCGATCGAGCGAGCTACCGAGCGATTCGCACGTCGACGTAGCAGGGGCCGGCGTCGACGGCGCACTGCCACCGTCGCTGCACGCAACTCCCCCGAACAGCAGCAGAAAGGATTCTCAATGAAGCTGTCAAGCAGCCGAGGCCGTGATTTGCGGTGCGGTGGGCTGCCAGGTGCGGTTGTCGCGGATGAGGGCGTAGAGAACGTTGACGCGCTTTCGGGCCAGGCAGATCGTCGCGGGAATGTGTTTCTTTCCCTGGGACCGTTTGCGTTGGTAGTAGGCCCGGGATTCGGGGTCGCAGCGGGTGGCGGTGACCGCGGACATGTACATCACTCGTCGCAGTCCGCGGTGATAGCGCTTGGGGGTGCACAGCCTGCCGGTGCGCTTGCCGGAGTCCTTGGAAACCGGGGCCAGGCCGGCCCACGCCGCGAGGTGATCAGCGGAGACGATTCGGCTGGGATCTCCGACGGCAGCGAGGAATTCAGCACCGAGACGAAAGCCCATGCCGGGCAGGCTCACGATCGCTTCGGCCAGAGGGTGTCGGCGAAATCGCTCCTCGATGGCGGCATCGACGTTCTTAATCCGCGTATCGAGGTCGATCACCCCCTGCGCGAGCTCAGCAACCAGCGCGGCGGCGACATCCTCCCCGGGCAGTGCCACGGTTTGCGCTTTCGCCGCCTCGACTGCAGCTTCGGCGATCTTGCCGGCGTTACGCACACCAGCGTCGGAGAGCATGCGGGTCAGCCTTACGACACCAGTTCGGCGCAGCACTTTCGGGCGCTGGTAGCGGGCCAGCAGCCTCACCCAGCCACGGTCGGCAGTCGGTTCCGCGGCGCGCTCGAGCGCGGGACTTACCGAGACCAGCTGCTGACGCAGCCGGTTGATCGTGCGGGTGCGGTCCGCGACCAAATCCGACCGGTGGGCGGTGAGCATCGCCAGCTCCGTGACCAGGCCATCAGCCGGAGTCAGCAGTGGCAGATCATCACCACGCATCCGTCCCTGATCAGCGATGACGCGGGCGTCTTTGGCATCGCTCTTCGCTTCGCCGCCGCGGTAAACCACCGATGCCTGCCACACCGCGCGGCCGGTCAGGTACCGCACCGAGTGCCCTGCGGCGGCGAGCATCGTCAACAACAACGTCGCATAGGGGCTGATCAAGTCCACAGTCCACGACACCGTTCCGCCGCGGCCATCAACCTCGGCGATCACCGTGGCGATCGCAGCTTCGTCGTTGACCACCTTGCGGGAGGAGACCACCTTGCCGGCGTCATCACAGACCGCGACCCAGTGGAACTCCTTGCCGACGTCAACTCCCACCCACCATCGATCCGGACCGGCCATCTCTGCGCTCCTATTCGCTTGTCTACCAGTGAGAACCCGATGGACAACCTCGCCAGCATTTCCTTAAACAAGCGATCACTCGCAGATCTCAATCAGCGGCCCGAGGACGTCCAGGCAGGCCGGGCGGCCAATCCTTTCAAGCCGCACCACGACAGGCCGGCAAAGCAGCAACGGCCACACCCGGCCCACCCGGGCTACAGCCGAACGTAATTCATCACGAATCAACTGCACCTACAAACTTAAGGTAAACGGCAACAGGAGGATTCGGCCGATCCGAGAACGCAGCATGTCAGTAACTTACGTCGAAAACCGATCATCTGCAACCACAAAAACACCCTCTCACCTGCGAAAACACGTTGAGAACTCAACGTTCGCAGGTCAGGTTGGGTGGGAGTGTCAGATTTTCGGTGTAAGTGGCGTTGTTAGCCCTGGTCTCGGTTGAGGCCGGGGATGCGGTCGGCGAAGGTGATCGCGAACGCGTTCAGGGCGGGTTTCCAGCGGGCCGCCCACCGGTTCTGGCCCCGACCGGACGGATCGAGCGCCCTGGTCACAAGGTACAGCGTTTTCAACGCTGCCTGCTCGGTCGGGAAATGCCCGCGGGCTTTGACTGCCCGCCGGTACCTGGCATTGAGACTCTCGATGGCGTTGGTGGAGTAGAGCACCCGCCGGACTTCGATGTTGTAGTCCAGGAACGGAATGAACTCGTCCCAGGCATTGCGCCAGAGCCGGATCATCGTCGGATACTTCTGCCCCCAGGTGTCGTCGAGAGCGTCCAGAGCTGCCTCTGCGGCGGTGGCGTCGATGGCGGTGTAGATCGGCTTGAGATCGCGTTTGAGAGTGTCCCAGTGCTGGCGAGGCACGTACTTGAAGCTGTTGCGCAGCAGATGAATCACGCAGGTCTGCACGATCGTCTCCGGCCAGACCGCGGCCACCGACGCCGGCAAGCCCTTCAATCCGTCACAGACGAGGAAGAACACGTCGTTCACGCCGCGGCTTTTGAGGCTGCTCAGCACCGCGTACCAGAACTTCGCCGACTCCCCGCCGCCTTCGCCGGCCCAGATCCCTAGGACATCCTTGTGCCCGTCGAGATCAACGCCGATCGCCGCGTAAAACGGCCGGTTAGCGACTTGCCCGTCGCGGACCTTGATGTGCAGGGCATCGATGAACACCGCGACATAGATCGGCTCCAGCGGCCGGTTGAACCAGCCGGTCATCTCCTCGACGATCTTGTCCGTAATCCGGGAGATCGTGTCCTTGCTAATCGAGGCGCCGTAGATCTGATCGAAATGCGCGACGATATCGCCGCTGGTCAGCCCCCTCGCAGCGAGGGATAAGACGATCTCATCAACCCCATTCAGACGACGTTGATGCTTGGCGACGATCTTCGGATCAAACGAGCCCTCCCGATCGCGTGGCACCTCAATCTCGATCGGCCCGACGGTCTCGGTGATCACTGTCTTCGTCCTGGCACCGTTGCGGGAGTTCCCGCTTCCTCGACCCTCGATGTGGTGTTTGTCGTAGCCCAGGTGCTCGGTGATCTCCTCATCGAGGGCGGTCTCGAGCATCGTCTTCGTCAACGCCCGCAGCATCCCCGGCGCGCTCATCGACGCGCCCTGCTCCCGGGCCTGCGCGACGAGCTCCCGCGCGAGCTGCAGCTCCTGCTCAGTTGGTTGCCTGCCATCGTCCATGACATGCAGTGTCTCGGTCATCAGACCCTCTTTCCCACCAACCAGCTCTGGTCAGCGAGTCGGGCCACTTACACCGAAATTCCGATACTCCCGGTTGGGTGCGGCGCTTACGGTGTAGGGGTAATTCTCGGCGGGAGGGAGGCTGGGCGGTTGCAGGGCGACCGGTATGCGCGTCAGATGAGGATGGCGATAGCTGCTGTTGAGGTTCTACGCAATGACCCTGCTCGCATGCTGGATCCGCGGCTGCGCACCAGACTTGAGGGAAATTTCGGTAGCGTCAAGGGCGAGTTCTACAGCCGCTGCTACCGGCAGTGGGTGCACCTGCTCTCGGTGGGTGATGTGGAATTGCTCGCTGCGCAGATCACAGCTGACACTGACTTTGGTGGCGGACTCCGCACACTGTCGCCTCTTGGGATCCTGGTCTCTCCGGAGACACGCCGGCGGATCGTAATCGATCTTGCGCGTAACCTCTAAACACTAGTTATTGCAGAAATAGGTCGACTGCGCGACCATATAGCGTATGAGTGCTGAGATGTCGGTCGCGGATGCAGCGGAGAGGCTGCAGGTGACCCCGCGGCAGGTCGCGCGACTCGCGAACCGCGGTGAGCTGACAGTGGCTCGGACAGTTGGGGGTGTGCTGCTGCTCGATGGCGCGTCGGTGCACCGTCGGGCGCAGGCCCGCCCGCACCGTGGCCGTCCGTTGAGTGCGGCCGCGGCGTGGGCGGCTCTCGCGCTGCTCTCTGACGAGTCGGTGGACTGGGTAGATCCGCCGGTGCTTTCCCGGCTGCGCGCGCGATTGCGGCGCAGCAGCGCGGAGGAGGTGGCCTGGCTAGTACGCCGGCGCATGGCCAGGGTCAAGCGTATGCAGGGGTGGGGCGACAATACGGGACTGCTGGCGACCGGTACCAGTGTGCTTGCCGACCCCTACTGGGGCGAGCTCTTTGGACTGGCGACCGTCCACCGAGACGACTTCGAGGGCTACGTTGCCGAGGATCGGGTCGAATCCACGGCGCGGGACCTGGGGCTCATCGAGGCCCCTAGGGGCGAGTATTACCTTCGGGTTGTGCCGACCGAAGCGCGGTGGCCGGTCGACGAGATCTACATCGCTACGGTGGCCGTTGACCTGATGGAATCGCTAGATACTCGAGAAGCCGCGGCCGGCCACCGCGTGCTGACGCAGTTGCTCGGACAGGTTTCGTGACGGGTAAGGAGCGGCCGCAGTGGCAGGTTGAGGCCCCTCCCGGCGGGTGGGCGCCTCCGTGGCCGCAGCTCGTCGAGCTGGTGCGTGCGATCCCTCACGAGAAGTGGACGCTCGTCGGAGGCCTGATGGTGCAGTTGCACGCAGCTCACGCCGGGATGCAGCTGACGCGGCCCACCGTCGACGTCGACATGGTGATCCACATCGAGACCGGCGCTGCAACCTGGGGGAGCATCCGTGAGCAGCTAGAAGGACTCGGATACGTACTTAGCGAGCCCGTAGGTGATGGGCCGGTGCACCGATTCACCCGCGGCCCTCGGAAACAGGAGCAGGTCGACGTGATGGTCGCCGACCATCTGCCACCGTCTCAGCGGCCGCGTGTGCTCAAGCGGGAGGTGTTCGCTGTGCCTGGGGGCACCTCGGCGCTACGCAAAACCGTGAACTGCGAAATCAACACCGATCAGGGGATTGTCGTGGTCAGCGTCCCCGATGTGCTCGGTGCGCTCGTACTGAAGGGTGCCGCCTATCGGTCCGATCCGCGCGACCGGGATCGACACCTCGACGACGCTGCGATCCTAGCCTGCACAGTTAAGAACCCAGTCCAGCACAAGAAGCGGATGATTGGACACGATCGCTCCCGCGTGCAGCTTCTGTGGGAGGCGCTGGAGGATCCTGGGCACCGAGCATGGGTCGCGCCTGGTGAGCCGTGGGCGACCCGTGGCCGCAGTGCCCTTGAGGTTCTCGCGGCAAATCCCTGACCTCTGGCACCAAGAAACGTCCCCTGACTACGATGAAGCCGCCTGGTCCTGCGGGAACAGGAGACAGGCGGCTTCATTGCCTTCATCGGGTTGTGGGGTCAGAACATGAGCAGTAGCAGCTCGACGCCGAGCCGGGCGACGTTGACGGCGAAACTAGCAATCGCCCAACGCTCGCCCGGCTTCCGCTTCTTCCTGCCGCGCTTGCGTGATGTCGGTGCCTTCAATGGCCTCACCTCCTTTCGGTCGAGCACGTTGTAGCCGATCTGGTGGCCCGATCAGTTACGGGGCGCGACCACGGCGGTCACGCGGTCATAACCCTGCATGCCGGGGGTGCAGAAAGGCAGGGACACGCGGGGGATTCGTACGCGCGGCAGATACAGCCGAGGGCGAAGAGATTGGAATACAGCGCCTTACCTGCATAAACACGAACTTCCGCGTGTCGCTTGCGGCTTACTCGCTTCGTCTGCTAGCAGGCAGACTGCTAAGCTGATATCTGTAGCCGCCCTATCGAGGTGGGGTTGAAAGTGAGCCGCAGGATTACTCGCCGGATGACGAGGCCTGCGGCTCGCGTCTTTCTCAAGCGCCCGGAGGTGCTGGAACGTAGCGAACCCAGCTGAGAGGGGAGGCGTAGTGACGGCACGTGCTTACGACCAGTTCGGCCCCTTCTACGACTCGACCGGGGTGGCCGACTGGCTTGGAATCAGTAAGCATGCGCTCGCCGAGCGCGTCGACGCCGGCACCGTCGTAGCGTGTCTGCAGGATGACGCCCACCGGACCTGGGTGTACCCGGCCTGGCAGTTCACCGAAAACCGCACCGTCATCCCGGGGCTTATCGAGGTGTGGCAGATCCTGCAGCAACCTGCAGCAGATCCGTGGATCGCGATCATGTGGCTTCAGGCACCCAATAGTGCGCTGCACGGCGCGAGCGTCGTCGAGCATCTACGTGCAGGAGGTGCGCTCGCTCCGGCTCTCGCTACAGCGCGTGAGGATGCTGCACGGTGGAGCTGAGGTCCAGACCATGCCTCCGCGTAGCCGATCTGTTCCGCAACGGGTTCCGTCGAGGACTGGCCCGGATCACCCATATCGACATACAGACATATGTATGTCGGTATGGCTACTTGCTTCGGGATTGAAGCACCCAGGCTATCCCTTCGTTGACCAGGGCGGTCATGGTCGTATCTTCGTCAAGCGCAAGCTGTTTCAGTGCCCGCACATCATCGGTTGACAGGTATAAGGTCGTGCGCTTCACGTCCGAGCGCTCCGACTTGAGCACGTCAGCGACCGGCTTCGCCGCTGCCGCGGGCTGGACCCGCTTCTGCACCTTGCTCCGTAGATCGCTCACACCAGCACTCCCATCAACTCATCGAGCACGTCGTCATATCCGTAGAGCGGCCACCGCGGAGCGGTGCCGTACGCCTTCCTGATTCCCTCGCGGCGCAGGATCGGGGTCGTAGCCACGGCGACACCCTCGTCATCGAGGGCCGCGCGAACCTCGGTCGCGAGCGTTGTATTCAGCGCTACACCGGTCAACAACACGACAGTGGGCTTGTGTGCCGTCACTTCGAGGGTCGGCCAGACGCGGCGCACATCGAGCGGCGAGACGCCAGTAGGGATCACCACGAGGTCGGCCACCTCGAGTGACGGCGCGATCACCGACGCCGTGCCGGGCGGGGTATCGATGATGCTGAGGTCTACGCCCGGCGTCGGGCGAAGGCTACGGGCGGTCACTGTACGGACGGGGAACGGCAGCGGGTCGCCGGCCTGGGCTGCATCGTCGGCCCACTCCCCCGCAGATCGCTGCGGATCGGCGTCGAGCAGCTCGACCGTCATGCCGCGCTTATGAGCGGCCGCGCCGAGATAGATCGAGCTGGTCGTCTTGGCGACACCGCCCTTGGTGTGGACGAATGCAACGGTGGACATATGTATGTCTTTCTGTCGGTATGTCAGTTGAGGGACTGCGCTAGGGCGGCGACATGCTCGGACTCCCAGGAGCCGGGACGGCCGGAAATGAGCGTGTCGACGCCGCCGACGCGATCGGCAACGTCGCACAGCACGGACGCGAGGAAGTCCGAGAAGTCGATGGGCTCTGCCGGGCCGTTCCACAGTGGCCGGCCACCCTCTTCGAGCGGGCCGGACCGATCGCCGGACGTACGACGTTGCATTTGAGCTGCGGCGACAAGCAGGTCGGTGACCTGGGTTCGGACTTCATCGAGGCGCGGGTCGATGGGCACGCCCTCGGGGAGCTGATTCGACATATCTACATCATGGCAGACTGCCATACGTATGTCTATATGCTTCCGGCTCGCCTCCTAGAACTCGTCGCGCCACCCGGCGACCCCTTGAGGACCGAGGTAGATAAGGCCATTGACGACTGTTGTGCCTGCTGGCAGTTCTTCGCCGTGCACGAACCCGAGCACACCGACGTAGTCCGCCGCCTGATCGAGGAACTTGGCGCAGTTGCGCGTGTCCTGGGGATCGAGCGGAGGAGTCAACCCTAGAAGCGATCGAGGCTGCTTGCCGCGGAGAGCTGTACGCAGATCCTCCGCGGCGGCCTGGGCCTCGTCCATCATGATCTCAACGACGACTCCTGCCATGATGCCGTCGTGTCCGATGAGGAGCGTTCGAGCTTGAGCATCCAACGGCCGTTCTTTCAGGTATCCGACTCCGAGTTCCCAGCTACCTTTGCGGGCTGCCTTCATGAATCGCAGATCGCCCCGAAAGTCCATGTCCCATTTGGCTGTCACTTCCGTCGGTAGCGGCCGCGCGGCGCGTAACCGGGCGTAGGTCTTCTGCTCCGTGTCCAACAGAAATCGCGTGTACTCACGTTTGTTCACGTCGTAGACGGTACGAGCTGGCGACGACACAGCAAGGAACATACTGACATATATATGTCAGTATGTTGCAGTGGTGAGAGAGTCTGGCAGTACGTTGAGCCGGGAAGCCCGCAAAGAGGAGGTGCCCCTTTTGAAGGAAGACATGCCGGCGGCTCGAACGTTCGGACAGTCCCCGGACCTGGTGATTCCTGATAACTTCGACGCCCCACTGCCCAACGACGAGCAAGCTTTCTGGGATGCCTCGGCGGATTCGCCTCAGGCGCAGTGGGAGGCAGATTCGACGACGACAACGCCGGAAATCGAGGCCGTCGATCAGAAGTAGATCACTCCTCCTCGCCGAGAGCGCGGTAGACACTGGAACGCGATACGCCGAGTGTGCGGGCGATCTCGGTCTTGGCGGTCCCCGCAGCCGCGAGGTTCGCGATCGCCAGGCGGGTCGATTCTGCGAGCTTGGGCCGGCCAATCGCGGCGCCTGGCCGCGCGCGCGGCCGCGAGGCCGGCGCGGGTGCGCTCGCGGCCGAGGTCACGCTCGAACTCTGCGACGGCCGCGAGGGTGTGGAAGACGAGGCGACCGCCTGGCGTGGTGGTGTCGATGCCCTCGGTGAGTGATCGCAGCTCGATACCTTCGGCGGCCAGGTGCTCGACGGTGGCGAGCAGGTGGGGGAGTGAGCGGCCCAGGCGATCGAGTTTCCATACCGTCAGAACGTCCCCTGAGCGGGCGTACGCGAGGAGGTCGGTAAGACCCGGCCTGTCTGCTCGGGCCCCACTGGCCGTGTCCGTCCAGACGCGCTCAGCCCCGGCCGCAGCGAGCGCGTTGTGTTGTAGCGCGGGGTCTTGATCGGCAGTCGAGACGCGGGCGTATCCGAGCGTGGTCACACCTGCAGGATCGCACGGCAGTGTGTCAGAAAACCCGGACCGTTGAGCCTCGGGTAGGCCGCACATTTGCACGTACGATTCGATGTATGGCGATCTACGCAGGCGACTTTCCCGACTACCGAGCGCTCGCTCCGCTACTGGGCCTGCGCCTCGATACCGTCAACCCGACCGGCGGGTTCAAGGTGTCGACGGTGGCCCCCTGTGAGCGGTGGATGGTCAGTGCGTAGCCGAGTTCGGTGTTTGCGCGCAGGTAGTCGGCGGGCAGTTCGATGCGTCCACCGTCGTCGATGTTGCGGGCGGTGATGCCGCCGTCTCGGTCGATCTTTTCGACCGTCCACAGTTCGCCGTTGGCGATCGGCATGCGGTCGTGGCTGCCGCCGCGGCGTTTGATCTTGATGTTGTCGCGGGTGACGATGATGTCGCCGCGGCCGGCGGTCAGGCCGTCGGAGAGGCTGACGGTGCGGTCGGTGCGGTCGGTCCCGGTCTCGCGGTGGTGGGCTTGCAGCATCTCGTTGAGGGTCTTGACATCGGCGCGGGTGGTGGCGACAACCATCGCGTTGGATCCGCGTTGCTGATCGGCGAGGTGGGCGGCGACGACATCGGTGAGCGCTGCTTCTTTGGCGCTGTGATGGTGGGTCCAGCCGCGCTCGTCGAACATGGTGAGGCTGTCGTGGTGACCGTCGCGCATCCGCAGACTGTTCTCGGCGGCGATCGTGTCGAGCCCCTTCTTAACGGTCTTCTCCACACCGTCTTCCACAACCTGTGTGGTGGCTGCGGCGAGGGTGCCGTCGGCGGCGCGTTCGGACTGGACGAACCGCACGACCTTCGTGAGGGTGGGCGCGTCGGTGTGTTTGGCGAGCAGTTCCAGTGCGCCGCCGCGGTCGACGGCGTCGAGCTGGAGGGGATCGCCGAGGAGGCGGACGACGGAGCCAGTGGCTTTGGCGATCCGGAGGATTTCGTGGAGATTGGCCGTGGATGCCATGCCCGCTTCGTCGACGAGCAGCATCGACCCGCGGGGGATGCGGCGGGTCATGCGCTCACGGAGCCTCTTGACTTGCGTGGTGTCACCGGCCTCGCGGGCGGCAGCGAGCGCCTTCATGTTCGCGGTGAAGAACACCACCTCGGTGTCGATGGTGCGGGCGGCATCGGCGGGGTCACCGCTAGTTCCCATACCCAGTTCGTCGCCGAGCTTCATAGCGGCGGCAGCGGACGGCGCGAGGGCGATGACCTTGCGGCCTTGCACGGATTGCGGCAGGCCGGTGGTGTTCTCCCACGCGGCGATCGTCGCCTTCATCGACGTCGTCTTGCCGGTGCCGGCAGGGCCGACACCGACGGCGAGTAGTGCGCCGGAGGAGCAGAAGTGCTCGACGAGGCGGGCCTGTCCTTCGTTGAGGGCGAAGCCGGTTTCCTCGCCCACCGCGGCGATCGCGGCCTTGACTGCGGCGTCGGTGGCGACGGTGCTGGTGACGGTCTCGGAGGCCAGGATCAGGTTGTGCTCGGACTCGACGACACGGGTGGAGGTGAGCAGTGTGGAGCCGACCGGGGTGAGGATGTGCTCGCCGTTGCGGCGCTGCATGGCCTCCGGTATCAGGCCGGTGCTGGTGTCGAGGACGGGATGGACGGCGTCGATCCGCAGGCTGTCCCTGGTGACCGCCGCGGTGACCTGCTCGATGAGATCGGCGCGGGCAACACCATCGGGAAGTGTGCCCTCGGTGGCCTGCTGCGCGACGACGATGGTGGCCCACCGGGTGACGGTGGTGGGGGACCAGCTGTTGAACCGTTGCTCGAGTTTGGCGGTGGTGAGGTCGGCGAGCTCGTCGACCGAAAGCCGCGCGGTGTCGGCGCGGAAATCGGTGAGTCGGGCGGCTTCGGCCTGGCAGTGTTCGAGCAGAGCTCGGCCGCGGGCGGCGTCCGGGTGCGCGGCGACATCGACCTTGCGGGCACGCTCTAGAGTTGCGCCGAGGCCGTGCACGACGGCGGCGCCGTCGCCCCGGTCGGCCGCGGAACCTGTTGCCAGGGCGGCCTTGGCGCGGCGGGTGTCCAGGTTCGCCTTCTGCCGCAGCTGGTAGCGAGCCGCGCGCCCGGGGGCGCGTTGGTGCCGGTCGATGTAGTCGGCTTCGAGTTCGGCGTAACGCTGCTCGATGGTCGCCGTGCGGCCGGCGTGCGAAGCGATACGAGTGTCGGTGATTCCCGCGATTTCCAGGACCGGCTCCTTGTCCGCGCCCTTGGACCGGGACCGGAACTCGACGCCGAGACGGTCGGTGAGCTTGTCGGCCAGGGCGGCGTTGTAGCGGGCGGAGGCGGTCGATGCGGCCTTGAACCACGGCGTGCCGTCGATGCTCGACCACCGGCCATCAGAGCCGAGAACCTTGTTCGACACCGCGTAGTGGGTGTGCAGGTTCGGCTCGCCGTCGCGGTTGTCGTAGTGATCAAAAGCAGCGATGACGAGCCCGCCGGCGTCGATCTGCGCCTCGCCCTTGCCGCCGCGGCGGGTCACCAGAGCGTTGTCTTCCAGGTAGCGGATCGACTCGTCCGCGGCCTCCCGGTGGCACGCCTCGATGGTGCGTCGGGTGTCCTCATCGCCGAGGGACCACAGCACCGACACGGACTTGACCGGGGTGAACGTCAGGTCGTATCCGGCGACGGGCTGGCGGGTGGCGGCGCGCTGCCGACCCGCCCACGCCCGCACCGCTTGCTCGCTCGGATCGACCTTGTTCGGGTGCGCGAGCTCGTAGTGCTCGCGGGCAGCGCGCATCCACATCTGGTCGCGTTCGGCGGCGTCCGGGCGGCGCTGCTGCCCTGCCTCGAACGCCTTGGTAGCGGCGGCGAAGTCCTTGAGGAACGGGCTCGGTGCGTTGGCGTAGAGCGGGAACCGCCGCCCGAGCCGGGTATCGCCGACGTCGGCGCCGGCGTCGATGAGCTGGTCCGCGTTCGGGTGCAGGCCCTCACCGAACAGGGCGCGCATCTGCGCCTCGGTGACCGCGCCGCCCACCAGGCCGCTCTCGCCCTCCGGGCTGCCGAACGCGGTGAGGTCGGCCAGTCCGCGGCCGGTCCACTGGCCGGGCGGGGTGCCGTTGGCGGCGTAGTAGTCCGATAGGGAGGTGCCGCGGCCGCGCTGCTGATCGGCGCTCGCAACGCTGCGGGTGAGGTAGGTGTAGCCGTCCCCAGCGTGCAGGACGTGCATCGTCATCACCACGGTCGACCACCTCCTCACCAGCATCATTTGCGGCCGTCAGGGCGCAAATCAGGGCCACGTACGTGGCCCAGAATACGGGTCAGCCCCGAAAGTCAGAAACTCTGCAAAAGGTGTGTCGATCTTTGTCCGGTCCCGCGTGCGGGATGCACCGCAGGTGCCAAGGGCAAAAGATCGTCCAGCGAAGCGGGTGGAGTTCTCGTAGCCGCGAAGCGGCAAGAGCTGGCCGCAGGCCAGACGGAGGCGAGCGGCGCGTGTAGCGCGTCCGGCGAGCAGGAGCAGGGCACCGCCCGGTGAAGTCAGGCCACAGCCCCGGCGGCGAGAGCCCGCAAGTCGATGCAGATCGTGAGAGAGCACAGGACCGCGGCCGGGCGGCGGGCGCGCGGCCCGGGTAGCCGCGGGGCGGCGGCGAAGCGGCGGCGAGGCGGGCCGCGCGGGGGCGTTTGTGTCAGGCCGTCAGGGCCTTCAGGATCACGACGGCGCGGGTAGCATCGTCGGTGACTGCACACGGCATCGGCACCGGCCCCCGGGATTCGCCTCACCCACGAAACCCGAAAGCCAGGTGCGCGTCTGCGCGACGCGGCCAAGCACCCTCCTGACGCCTCTCACCGGGCGCGAGGAGGGATCTTGCGCCAGCGATCGCCGTCGGTCCCCTTGGGCTCGCGCCGAGAGCGAGCACCCCACCCCTTTTTGCGGCCCCGCGTGGGCCGGACTGTCGCCACGGCGGTTGCGTGTCAGAGCTGACAGCGATTCGGGTGCGCGGGTGCGACTGCGGTCAGCGACCAACCAGGCGAGTGCCTGGATTTCCGGACAGGAAGGGGAAGCTGCAATGGCGGCACCGACGAGTGAGAAGACGAGCAAGGCAGCAAGCGGAGCGTCGGCAGGATCAACCGGGGCCCGGGTGAGCGCGCGTGATCGTGCGCGGGCAGCGGTCGCAGCCGCGGCCAGGGCCCGGCGCGAGCGGGAGAAGCGGCAAGAGGACGCGGTCACCGACTACTTCAAGGCGACTGAAGAGCTCGACAAGCTCGACGCCAAACGCGACGCGCAGCACCTGGCGCAGGCGATCGCGTTGGCGACGATGGCCGACGACGGCCTCAACCACAGCGACATCGCCGAGCTGACCGGCGCGAGCGCGAGCGAGGTCAGCCGATTGGTCTCCCGCGGCCGCAAAGCCAGCGCCGCGCCGCAGGAGAACACCACTGCCGCCGAGGGCGTGGCCGCTGGCACGGACGACGAGAGCTCGGGTGCCGACAACGGTGAGGGCGCGAACGGTGGCGCGTCGGCGGCGGAGCGGGTGCAGGCGTGATGTCCGCGGCGGCTCGCAGGGGCGCGGCCGGCGTGCGGTGCGAGAGAGGATCCGGAGGGCGACGGGCGGCGCTGGCCGCGAGCTGGGTGCTCGCGGTCGGCGCCGGCCTGGCCGTGACGGTCGCGGGCATCGTCTGGTGCAATGCCGTGCTGGCATCCGAGAGCACAGTGAAGGCGCTCGGGCTCGCAGCGAGTGTGGCGGCCGGCGCCGCGGTAGGTAGCGGCCTGAGCGCGATCGGTGTCGCGGTGATCGACCGCGCACCACGCTCGCAGGCCCGGCCAGCGCGAACGCGAACGCCGGCGTGGGGCCGGCGGCGATGAACACGCTCGCACCATGCCGCCGATGAGGCGATGGGAGCGGAGGCGGTCCACGTCGGCAGTGGGGGAGCGGGGCGAGCGAAGCTGGCGGCTGTGTTGCCGGCGGTGACGGTGATGCTGCTGGCGCTGTCGTCGCGGGCGGCCGGGCTGCGATGGCCGCAGGCCGCCGATGCGGTGGCGATCGCCGCAGCGGTGGTGATGCAGGCAGCGCCGTTCGTGGTCCTCGGTGCGGTCGCCGGCGGTGCGATCACCGCGGTATCGCAGCGGGTCGACCTCAGGCGGTGGGTGCCGCGCAGCCGTGTCGGTGCAGCCAGTGTCGGCGTAGCGGCGAGCGTTGGGGTGCTCGGGTGCGAGTGCGCGTCGGTGACGATCGCCCAGCGCCTCACAGCCGGTGGGATGTCGCGGGCGGCAGGGCTGGCGGTGATGTTCGCTTCTCCGGCGGTCAACCCGATCGTCGCGGTCGCGACGTTCACGGCGCTGCCGGGCGAGCCGCAGATCGCGCTCGCGCGGATCGCCGGCGGTGCTGTACTCGCCGCACTGGCGGCGGTGCTGCTGGACCGGTGGTGGCCCACCGCAGCCGCAGCGATCACCCGGTACCGGCTCAGCGGCACCAACCACAATGACGGGCACGGGCACGAGCACGGGGATAGCGGTCCTGTGATCGTCAGACAGGTCCTCAGCGATGCGGTTACCGGCATCGGTGCGCTGGTCGGCGCCGCGGTGATGGTCGCCGGGGTGCGCGCCGTGTTCGCGGTGACCGGGTTCCAGGTCAGCGAGACGGTACCGCTGCTGGTGGTCATGCTCGCCGCCGCGGCGGCGGCATACCTGCTCGCGGTGTGCTCGAGCTCGGATGCGTTCATCGTCGCTTCCTTCCCCGGTATGCCGGCCGCGGCGCAGCTGACGTTTCTGCTCGTCGGGCCCGTCGCTGACGTCAAGCTGACCGCGCTGCACGCGCGGGCGTTCAGCGCTCGCGTGGCAGCGAGGATCGCGGTGCTGGCGATCGCACTCGCGCTGCCGATCGCGGCCGTCGCCGCGGCAGTGATCGAGACGGTGACCGGATGAGCGCCCGCGAGTGGGCGCCGGCCGGCGCCGCGATCACCGTCGGCGCGGTTCTCGCCGCAGCCGCGCTGTCAGATCGGTACCTGTGGTTCGTACGCCCGACCTACCAACTGCCACTGCTGGCCACCGCCGCGGTCCTGGTGGTGTGCGGCATCATCGTCGTAGCGACCGGTATCGCCGGTCGCGGTCACACCGAGGCGCGAGAGGATCACCCGTGCAGCTGCACCGACCTCGAGCACGGCGACGGCCACCAGGCGCGCGCCGACGACTCGGGGGCGGGGCATGGGCTGACGGTGTGGCTGGCGCTCGCCGGCGCCGCGTTGATCGCGGTCTGCGCGACCGGACCGGTGACCGGAGCGTTGTCGTCGGGCAAGCCGCTCTTCGCCGGAGGCGAGCGGACCCCGGTCTTCAAGGCACTGCCCGACGGCGTCCCGACGGTGCCGCTGCATCAGATCGGCGGCCGGTTGCGGGTCGGGCAGACCCTCGATGGCCGAACCATCTCCGTCACCGGGCAGCTCGTCGACGAGGACGGCGGGCTGCGGATCGCGCGGATGCAGCTCACCTGTTGCGCCTCCGACGCGGTGCGTTCGTCGATCCGCATCACCGGCACCGGCCAGCTCGCACCGGGTACGTGGATCACCGCGACCGTGACCGCCGCCCGTGGGCCGGACGGGCCGCAGCTCACCGTCATCGAATCGGCGGTCATCGACCCGCCCCGCAACCCCTACGAGTCATGACCAGGCGGCGGCAATGATGAAAAGCCAGCACAGCAGTGGCAACAGCGGTGAGGCAGAGCTGGTGCAGCTCGCGTTCGAGATCCCCGGCCTGCCTGCCGTCGACGGCCAGGCCGGCGGCGCGGTCGCCCCAGGCGGGCGGGGGCGCGCGCCGCGGCGCGCCTTCACCGCGCCGCCACCGGCGGCCGCGGTCGCAGCGTTCGCCGGCAAGCTGGTCACCATCCCCACCGGCTGCCTGATCTTCACCGGCGCCATCTCCACCCCCGACGGGTACGGCCGCGTCACCATCTCCATGCCCGGTGAGGCTAAGCCGGTGACCGTCTCCGCTCACCGATTCGCCCTCTGGGCCCACCAAGGCCAGCTGCCCGCCGACGGCGTCCTCGAACACCACTGCAACGAACCCCTATGCGTAAGGGTCGCAGGCGCCCACGTGCACCCCTCCACCCAATCCGCGAACCTGCGCCACGCCATCAGCTCCGGCCGACACCACAACAGCGAAGCCGTCGTCGACTCCAGCCGCCGAGCGGAGCTGTCGGTCGCTGTCCGCGAACTGACCATCGCCCACCGCGACGGCACACCCTTCGACCTGAGTAGCTACCGGCGCCTCCGCGACATCACCGCCACGGCGCCCACCCTGCCGCTGTGGTGACCGCTGCTGCCTGCTCAGGAACCCTTTGGTCACCAGAGGTTCCACACAATGTCTGGGAAGTGGTTGGCGGTGTTGTAAGCCGCGTGCAGAGCCGCTGCTGGCCACACCGATCGAGAGGCGATCGCGATGGCGGCGCACCCTGCACCTAACACCCAGGTGGTAACGACGTTGAACCAGCCGTAGTCAAGATGAATCAGACCGAACAAGAGTGTCGTTGCAATCACCACGCCAGCCAGGACGCTGAGACGGGCCCGAGACGCATCGGTCATCCGGGCTCCGGCCAAGCCGAGCGCGGAACACGCCACGATGATCACGGGCACGCGAAAGATCACTTCCTCGCCTGCTGCGTGTGTCCAGTCCGTCCAGGTGAACGCCTCAGCTGCTTGCTGCTCGCTGTTCGCCAGTTGTTGCGCGGTCGAATCAGTCAGTGCAGGCCAGAGCTGGGGAAGATGCAGTGCAGTTAGACCTCGCGAGAGGGCGAAGCCAGCGGCTGCGCCTACGGGGAGCCACAGCCACCACCGTCGGGGTAAAGCAAATCCTAGCCAGCTGGCGGAGGGGAGAAGCGAGGACTGAGTAAGCCAATGCCCACCAACTACAACAACTATGCCGACCGTCGCGGCGACAGCCGCGAGCACGACTCCCCGCGAGAGGTCTTGTTCGTAAAGTTCTTCCGGTGCCATCAGCGCGACAATCGAAGCGGAAACCCAGATCACGCGGACGAGCACCAAGAGACAGGAAGCGTCAACCGGTCGGTTTGCAAAGAAGGCCCGAGCGCGCACAAGAAGGTCGGCGTTCATGCTGGCGCACCGTCTTCTAGTACGGGTAGTGGACGGGATACGACCGGGCCTGCGGAGCAATCACCGGCCCCTTGATCGCACCGAAGGCCACCGCGAAGAACGGGCCCAGGCCGAGCACGCAGGCCAAGGTGTGCCAGAACACCAGCCAATTGCGCCGCCGCCGCGCGACCCGGTACTGCCCGCGAGTGCGCGCCGCCAGCATCGCAGCCCGGGCATGAGCGCGTGGCTTGGCCAGGACGAACGCCAGCACCAGCCACAGCGGCCACGTCACGACGAACAGGCCGACGCCGATCAGGATCAGAGGTCGGACGTACATCTCGAAGAACGGCATCGGCGCATCAGCCGGATTACCGGCGGCCAGCATGATCGTCATAGCAGCGCTGTTCATGCCGATGATCCTCTCCAATGCCCCTGACAGGTAGATCCGGTCTTGCTATCCGGCCCGGTGGTTTTCATGTGCGTCGACGTAGTCGGCGATCGCTTCGCGCATCAGCTCGCTCGGTGTGCGCCCATCGGCCTCAGCGAGAGCGTCGACGCGTTTGCTCAGCGACTCTGGTAGCCGTACCTGGCGGCGCGGCGACGTCGCGCCAGACTCTTCCAGGCTAGGACGGCCGGCGCGGCGCAGAAGGTCCGCACCGGCGGCCGCGGCTGCGTCACCGCTGATGCCGCGCGATGGGTGGATCACAGGAGCGTCGGACTGCGCCCAGTCCGCCAGCCGGTTGTAGCGGCCCTGATCGATCTTCTTGCTCATCATCACTTCCCATTCATTCCGGGGATCCGTCCAGGAACTTCTTCCGCGCTTCGAGCACGCGTGTCGATCAAAACCGTGGACGGCGGGCTCACCTCGGCCATGACCTCGATCAGCGGAGCGCTCGGCTGCATGCTCGGGCCGATCCACAGATCCGGCTTGACCCCGAAGAGGACGCGCGGCTGAGCGAACTGCGGCTCGTGGCAGCGGGCGTTGCTGATGACATGCATCGCGACGGCGATGGTGAATCCGTGTCGTACGGCGCCTTCAATGAACTCGATGGCCACACACATTTCGAACCTCGCGATATCCCCACGGCGCCCTCCTTGCCGCCCTGGTGAAGCGCGGCGAATCACGCGGGAGGTGGCTCATACCAGGTGCTTACGTACCAAGTGCTTACGAACCGTTGACGACGCGTCCGAGCTGTGCGAGCCTGAGAGTGTCCTTAGTGAGACGCACTACATCTCGCGGCGTGAGACCGCACGCTGCGGATCCTTGGAGGGGAACCACGCATGAACAACACCAAGCGACGCGCGACCGCACTCATTGCAGCAACATGCATCGCGGGGGCGGCTGTGACAGCTGCGCCTGCTCTAGCCCAGCCTGTTTCAAGCCCTCTACCCGCCAGTCCAGCGGCTACCGGCGGAACAGGCGGCGAAGAAATCTTCCGCGCGGTGCTCCTTGGAGAGGGCCCCCTGGCACAGAAACTGGCCGCCAGCAATCCGGAACTGCTGTCGAAGTTGGCTTCAGCCTACCCGCAGAACAATACTCCTCAAGCGCTGGCTGCTGGCAATCTGATCGTCGACAAGATCAATGCTAAGAACCCTGGCTATTTCGCACAATTCAAGAGCGCTACCACCAGCGGTGACCCCTACGCGGTCGAAGCAGCAATCAATGACGGTCCCGTACAGATCCGCAGCGCTGGAATAACCACAAAAGAGATCGAAACTGAAGCGCCGGAATGCGGAGTCTTTCCCTTTGTCGCACTGGCAGTATTCCACGTCGCTGCCGCGGTAACAACCGTAGGGGGAGCGGTCTTTGAGCTGGCAGCTGTGGCGGCTAACGCAGTGTACGCCCAGAATGTCTTGTGGCCTAATGCAGAGCGCGCGAACGGGACAGCTTCCAGCCTAGATCGAGATCGATTCATGGGGCAGCTCACGAAATCGCTGCAAAACGTTGGATAGAGGCGGCACGAGCGGCGCCGCTGACTCCACCGAAGAGACGTCGTCCGTAACAGACGCTAACCCTGCGGTCTATGCGACCGTGCCACGTCGCATCATGGCAATTGTGGCGGCCCCCTTTGTGGTGATCTGCTTTTACGTGGCAGCAGCATGGCTGCCAGCGACGCCGTTCCACCTTCCAGGCCAGGCAGAGTATGTTCGTAGCGGCTTAGCTGCGCTATCTCCGCAAGGCTGGGCATTTTTCACGAAGTCGCCTATGGAGGACTCGTTCGCACTGTACAAGGTCGAAACCAAAGGAATTGCAGCACCGGTCGGAGACTTTCCTTACAGCAAGCCCGGTAATGTGTTCGGTTTGGATCGCGAGCCCCGGAAACAGTCAATGGAGATGGCTGTTGCGTTGAAAAGGATTTCTAGCGACAGCTGGCGGCGGTGCAAATCGAAGGATGCGGCAACCTGTGCCGGCCAGGCCAGTTTAGATGACAAGCCTGTTAATATGGCGAAATCTGAAACACCTTCGCCGACATATTGCGGGCGAATCGAGGTAGTGCGCATGAAGACTACGCCGTGGGCTTGGCGGGATCTGAATGTACCAGCGCGCGCGGCAACAGAGGCTACCAGCGTGGAGGTGCAATGCTGACCGATCTACGAGTCCCAGCACCCTGGACGAGCACGATCGGGCTGGTTCGAAGTTTGATCGCACTTTCACTAGCAGGCACTCTTACGTTCTCGTCGCCAAATTCGCTCTTCACGTATCGTCTTGATACCGGCTTGGCTCCAACATGCACCGGGATAAATCAGGCATTTGCATTCTGTCTTGTCGAACGCTCCTATCTTGGCTGGATGCAAACGCTGGCAGTCATAGTGCTACTGGTGATTGCCAGCGGATGGCGCCCTCAATTCACCTGTTTACCGCACTGGTACGTTCAAGCCAGCTTCATCACTGCGGTAGCTGCACCCGACGGTGGCGAGCAGGTAGCCACGATCATGACGCTGCTCCTGCTGCCAATCTGCCTGACTGACAGTCGTCGCTGGGCATGGCAGGCTTATCGCCCTAAACCGGGTAGTCAATCCTCCACTTCGAACAAGACTTCTTACGCTTTCGCGATTGCAGCCGTGGGTGTATTGCTCATGAAACTTCAGGGCGCGATTATATACTTCCAGTCGTCTGTATCGAAACTGTCCCACGATGAATGGGCAAACGGAACAGCCTTCTACTACTGGAGCACAGACCCGGCCTTCGGGATGACCCAGTGGCTACACTCGCTATTAGCACCTCTGCTTTCGAACCCGTGGACGCTGCCATTGTTCACATGGGGTCCGCTACTAATAGAAATTTTTTTGGTCTTCGCTCTGTTTTCATCCAACACTCGATTTCGAAGAATAATGCTTGCAATGGGAATCGGGTTTCATCTTCTAATCGGCATATTCCTCGGCCTGTGGAGCTTCGCCATTACAATGTGGGCGGTGGATATTGTCATGCTTGTGCCGTTAGGGTGGAGCCTGCAGAAATTTCTACCACAACTCGCTAAAGTTACTTTTCCGATTAGATCACTTGGAGACAATCTGGCGCGGGGACGTGCCGGTAGCGCCCGGAGAGAAGAAGCACGCCACGACAATGCCGACCACCGCCGCAATTCCGGCAACACCACAAATCTGGTCCAAAGAAGGAGGCAGAGCGCGGCCCGCATCGGCAATACCGAATTGTCCGAAAAGGACCAGCAAGAGAAGGCTGTTAACAAATAGCGGTACCCCAGAAGCGACCGCAGCGAGCACTCTCGCCACTATCGGGCGCGGTCGGCGTACCGTTATCGCTATGGCAAACGAAGCGGTTACAACCAGTGTGAGGGCGACGCCGATTCCAACGAAGAACAGAGGAGGTTCGGTGTTGACGACCTCACCATGCTTCCACTGCGCCGCCGCTGGATTAGGCAGATCAGCGTAGCTAAACGCGACTGAAGCACCGGTAAAAATAGCCACTACTACGTTCACGATAGTGAACGCCCTCACTAGTGGTGAGATCGTCTCGAAAGAGGTACGGAGTTGCATACGCACCATTATTGCACCGCAGCACTCGAAGCGCCATACAATCAGGGTTTGGAGATACAGTGATTATTACGAACTCGCGCGTACCGCTCGTCCCTGGACTACTTATCGCGATATCTGCTGCCGCATGTGGATTCGGTGTCTCGTGGCTGATAGACGGCACCAAATCAACCTCTTCAACGCTATCCCGGGGGTTACTGCTGAGCCTTCTCCTGATGGCCCTACTCACTGCTATTGCGTGGCCAGGAATAACGGTGCATGTCTCGTCGAAGAACGTCACGATCAAAGGATTCTGGGTTGGGCAAAGGACGGTACCCATCGACGACATCGCTAAAGCCGAAGAAGCGAAGAGCTTGTGGCGACATGGGATAGGTTTCGCTCGTCGATCCGGGTCTCTTACCGGCTACGTGTCCGGCCCAGGGCCAGCGGTTCTGATCACACTTAATGACCAACGATCGGTACTGGTAAGCACACCCGAACCTGTCCGTGTTGCGAGAGCAATCGAAAGGCAGGTCTAAATTT